>NZ_JBHUTX010000032.1:0-89495 GCF_042671245.1 Streptomyces sp. NPDC057099 | reverse complement strand
GTGGACCGGGGCGGGGCCGAAGCCCCGCTACGGGGGTGCGGCCCGGCCGTTTGCGCGCACCTATCCTTGACGGCATGTACTTCACGGACCGTGGCATCGAGGAACTGGAGAAGCGGCGCGGCGAGGAGGAGGTCACCTTCGAGTGGCTCGCCGAGCAGCTGCGGACGTTCGTCGATCTGAACCCCGACTTCGAGGTGCCGGTGGAGCGCCTGGCGACGTGGCTGGCACGGCTGGACGACGAGGACGACGAGTAGACGAGCAGGAGTCCGCCGGCCGGGCCCGAGCGGTCAGTCACGTGGAACGTGAGGCCGTACGGCGGGCCCGAGCGATCAGCCGCGCGGATACGCGAGGGCCCTACGCCAGGCCCGAGCGATCAGCCGCGTGGACACGTGAGGCGTACGCCAGCCCGAGCGGTCAGTCACGTGGACACGTGAGGCGTACGCCAGCCCCAGCGGTCAGTCACGTGGACACGTGAGGCGTACGCCAGGCCCAGCGTGCCGTTGGCCAGCAGCAGTCCTCCGGCCGCGGCCCAGCCCCCGCTGCGCCGCCGTAGCCCCCAGGCCAGGAGCGGTACGCCCGCCGCCACTTGAGCGAGAGCGAGAGCCAGGGCCCGGGCCCTGGGGCCGCCGGTCCAGGGCATCCAGGGGCCGAGGCGGCTGTGGCCTACGGTGTGGCGTTCCCCGGCGGCCTCCCGCCCGCCCGGCCATGCGACCGGGAGGCTGTCCGGCCGGAGCGCGGCGGCTTTCCGGAGGCGGTCGGCGGGTTCGCCGGGGGCGAGTTCGGGAGGCAGTGCGACGCCCACGCGCGCGAGGACCGCCAGCAGGCCGCGCAGCCGGTTGCGGGCATCGGCCGCGGAGTCGGGTTTCGCCAGCTCGTCGAGGGCCTGCACGTCCAGGACGGGATCGAGACCCACGCGCGCTGCGAAGGTGCGCATCGCCTCGTCCTCCCCCACCGGTACGCCGCTCGCGAGCCAGTCGAAGCCGACCGGGCGGCGGAAGCCGGACGCGAGCAGGAAGCCCGCGTGGTCGGTGTCCCACCACAGGGCGAGCACGGGCCAGGGCGCGCCGACGGCGAGGGCCGTGGCCCAGCCGCTGACCACCCGGTCGACGGGCTCACCGCCGCCCCGCCAGGGCCCGCCCTCGGGGACGAGCACGCTCCAGCCGTCGCCCGCACGAAGGAGCTGCATGGGTTCGCGCAGCAGATGGGCGACGGGCGCGACGGCCCCGGGCACCTCCCTGCACAGCAGCAGCGCCCCGGGCGCGGGACCTGCGGGTCCGGTACGGCCAGCTTCCGTCGGCATGGTCACACGCTAGGGCGACTCGCCCCCATTTGAACACTTTTATCCACCCCGCCATCCCGCAACGAGTGCCTTGACTTTCCCTCACCACGATATATCGTGAATGCGAGAAGACGCGATATGGCGCGTTGAGTCGGGGAGGTCTGCACCATGTCCGAGTGGTCCGTCGCGGAACCGAAGAAGCTCACCTTCGACGAGCCCGTGAGCGATCTGCACGTGCGACTCGTCAACGGAACGGTGAACGTGGTGGGCACCGACGAAGGTTCCGCCCGCCTGGAGATCTCCGAGATCGAGGGCCCGCCCCTGGTGGTGACCCAGGAGGACGGCACCCTCACGGTGGCCTACGAGGACCTGCCCTGGAAGGGCTTCCTCAAGTGGCTGGACCGCAAGGGCTGGCGCCGCAGCGCGGTGGTCTCCCTGGCCGTCCCGGCCGGCACCCGGGTGGAGGTGGGGGTGGTCGGCGCGGCCGCCGTGATCTCCGGGATCCAGGGACCGTCGGTGGTGAAGGGCGTCACGGGCGACACGACCCTCGTGGGGCTCTCCGGCCCGGTCCGCGCCGACACGGTCTCCGGCAGCCTGGAGGCCCAGGACGTGACCGGCGACCTCCGGTTCAACTCCGTCTCCGGCGACCTCACGGTGGTCGAGGGCTCCGGCCCCTCCGTGCGGGCCGAATCGGTCAGCGGCTCCATGATCATCGACCTCGACCCGGACGGCCCCACGGATGTGCGGCTGACCAGCGTCTCGGGCGAGATCGCGATCCGCCTGCCCTACCCGGCGGACGCGGAGGTCGAGGCCAACACGGCGAGCGGCGCCATCTCCAACGCCTTCGACGGACTACGGGTACACGGCCAGTGGGGCGCCCACAAGATCACGGGCCGTCTCGGCGCGGGCAACGGCACACTGCGGGCCACCACCGTCTCCGGCTCCATCGCCCTGCTGCGCCGCCCGGCCGGAGAGGACGAGGACGAGCCCTGGGACACCCGCCCCGGCACGGGCAACTCGCCGACGGACCCGCAGGTCGGCCCGCAGGGCGACTCGGGAGACAATTCCGTCTCCGGCCGGAGCGAGGGCGCCACCGGCGTCCCGGCCGACGGCACGACCGACAAGAAGGTGCTCTGACATGCCCCCCGTCTTCGCCCACGGCCGCCTCCGCCTCTACCTGCTGAAGCTGCTGGACGAGGCCCCCCGCCACGGCTACGAGGTGATCCGCCTCCTCGAGGAGCGCTTCCAGGGGCTGTACGCACCGTCGGCGGGCACGGTCTACCCGCGCCTGGCCAAGCTGGAGACCGAGGGCCTGGTCACCCACACCACCGAGGGCGGCCGCAAGGTCTACTCGATCACGGACGCCGGCCGGGCCGAGCTGGCCGACCGCAGCGGCGAGCTGGCCGATCTGGAACTGGAGATCCGGGAGTCGGTCGCGGAGCTGGCCGCCGAGATCCAGGCCGATGTGCGCGGAGCCGCGGGCGACCTGCGCCGCGAGATGCGCGCGGCGGCGACCGAGGCCCGCCGCGGCAACGGCGGCAAGCCCTCCGGCGCACAGGACGCCGCCTTCGGCGACTTCACGGCCTACGGCGACAAGGAGGCCTGGCGCGTCGCCAAGGAGGAGATGCGGCGCGCCAGGCAGGAGTGGAAGGAGCAGGCCCGCCGCGCCAAGGACGAGAGCCGCCGCGCCCGGGAGGACGCCCAGCGCGCCCGCCGCCAGGCGAAGGAGGCCCAGGAGCAGGCCCGGGCCCAGGCGCAGGAGCAGGTGCAGCACATCGCCCGCCGGGTCCAGGAGCAGGTGCAGGACCACTTCACACGGGGCGACTGGCCTACGGGCCTGCGCGAGGGCCTGAGCGAACTGGTCAAGGAGGTCAGCGAGTTCGGAAAGGGCTACGGCAAGGACTTCGGCTTCGACTGGACGGGCACGGGCCCGGCCTCCGGCACCCAGAGGCCGACCACCCCCGAGCAGCCGGCCCCCTCACCACCCTCCGCGGACTTCCCGGCCGCCTACGAACCGGCCTGGGCCCACGAGGACACCGCGGACTCCACCGGCGACCCCGCCCGCGACCTGGACCGCCTGCTCGACCGCTTCCGGGACGACATCCGCGACGCGGCCCGCGACCACGGCGTCACCTCCGACCAACTGCGCGACGCCCGCAGCCACCTGTCGACGGCGGCGGCCCACATAGGAGCACTGCTGCGCACACCGAAGAAGTAGACGGCCGAAGGGGAAGCCCCCGTCACCCGGCCTTGGCCTCGCCACCGCCGTACAGCACCCGCACCAGGGACTCGTACGTCACCCCGTGGTCGGCGAGGACCTCGGCCGGCACACCGGGGCGCATGGTCAGGGCCAACAGGATGTGCTCATCACCGATGTGCCGGTCCCGCTGGGCGAGAGCGGCGCGCAGGGAGTGCTCCAGAACCCCCTTGGCACCCCGGCCGAACGAGGGCCGCCCCGACCACCACCCCTTGTCCTTCCGGTCGCCGGACAAGGCGCCGACCCCGTGCACCTCCTCCACCCGGGCGACGATCTCCGCCACGTCGATCCCCAACCCGGCGAGCGCGTCGGTATCGGCCTGTGACAGCCCGGCCCGCCGCCGCGCCTGACGCAGCGCCTGACGCACGGACTCCCGCCGCTCCCCGAGCCCGAGAGCGGTCAGCGCGAACGATCCACGACTGCCCTCACGGTCGAGCAGCGCCAGCAGCAGATGCTCCGGCTCCACACACTGCCCGTCACCGCCCTCCACGTACTCGAACGCGCTCTTCACCACATCCCGGGCGTCGTTAGTGAACCGCTCGAACATCAATGCCTCCCGTACTTCTTGTGCACGGCCTGCCTGCTCACACCGAGTTCGGCGGCGATCTCCTGCCACGACCAGCCCTGATTGCGCGCATTGCGCACCTGTACGGCTTCCAACTGCTCCAGCAGCCTGCGCAGCGCGGCGACGGCTCGCAGGCCGACCCGTGGATCACGGTCACCCGCGCGCTCGGCCAGATCCGTTGCTTCGGTCATACCGTCAACCTACGTTGACACTCGACCTCCGTCAACCCCAGTTGACATGCGAAAGCGGCCGGCCCATCCCGGACCGACCGCCAACGACACGCAGGAGGCACCTCAGAAACCCCCGAACACCTCAGGAATTCGTCAGTACGACCTTCCCGAACTGCTCACCCGAAGCCAGCCGTTCGAAGCCCTCACGCGCACGGTCCATGGGCAGGACCTCGTCGATCACGGGCCGCACACCGGTGGCTGCGCAGAACGCCAGCAGATCCTCCAGCTCGTCCTTGGTCCCCATCGTGGAGCCCACGACCTTGAGCTCGAGGAAGAAGATCCGGGTCAGTTCGGCGTGCGACGGCCGGTCACCACTCGTCGCACCGGAGATCACCAGCGCGCCCCCGGGCTTCAGCGACTTCACGGAGTGCGACCACGTCGCCGCCCCTACGGTCTCGATCACCGCGTCGACCCGCTGCGGCAGCCGCGCCCCGGACTCCACGGCCTCCACGGCCCCCAGCTCCACGGCCCGCTTCCGCTTGGCCTCGTCCCGGCTGGTCGCGAAGACCCGCAGCCCGGCCGCCTTCCCCAGCACGATGGCGGCCGTGGCGACACCACCGCCGGCCCCCTGCACCAGCACGGAGTCACCGGGCCGGACACCCGCGTTGGTGAACAGCATCCGATACGCGGTCAGCCAGGCGGTCGGCAGACAGGCGGCCTCCTCGAAGGAGAGCTCCTTGGGCTTGGGCAGGATGTTCCAGGTCGGCACGGCGACCTGCTCCGCGAACGTGCCCTGGTACCGCTCGGTGAGGATGGAACGGGGCTCCTTGGGCCCGACCCCGTGCCCGGTCTGGCCGATCACGGAGTGCAGGACGACCTCGTTGCCGTCCTCGTCGACACCGGCGGCGTCACAGCCGAGGATCATCGGCAGCTTGTCCTCTGCGAGGCCGACGCCGCGCAGGGACCACAGGTCGTGATGGTTGAGGGAGGCGGCCTTGACCGTGACGGTACTCCAGCCGGAGCGGGCCTCGGGAGCCGGACGCTCTCCCAACTCCAGGCCGGTCAGCGGCTGGTCGCGGTCGATTCGGGCGGCATAGACAGCGAACATGACCTTGACGATAGGTTCCCCGCCCGACCGTTGGAACCACCGCCGCATGTGAGACACACCCTCTTGCCAGGCACTCCCGTTGATGCCGCTACCGGCACCGGGTCGTCCGCAGCGGCGGCCGGTGGCGGCTGAGCCGAGACGCGCCCGCACCCGCCGGATCACGGAAGGGGACGCGTCGGGGGCTGTCCGCCCGCAGCGGTTGGCGCGTCAACGAACAGTCAGTCGGCGTCCGACCCCATCGCGCCGTTCCGAGGACGGACACCCCCCGACGCGGCCCCGACCCACCACCCGGCGTCAGGCGCGACGCGCACCCCCACCAAAGCTGCACAGGCCGCCGCAGGCACCCTTCCACCCGAACAGCCCCACCCACCCCCACCAAAAGAAATGGCCCCGCCCACACTCGGACGGGGCCACATCAGGGCAGCGTCACCGCCGAGCCACACCCTCAGCCCGCGCGGCCGCAGCCACGGCCGCCGTAACCGCCGGCGCGACCCGCTCGTCGAACGGCGACGGGATGACGTAGTCGGCCGCGAGATCGTCCCCGACCACGGACGCCAGCGCCTCGGCCGCCGCCAGCTTCATGCCCTCGGTGATCCGGGAGGCCCGCACCTGCAGCGCCCCCGCGAAGATCCCCGGGAACGCCAGCACGTTGTTGATCTGATTGGGGAAGTCCGACCGCCCGGTGGCCACCACGGACGCGTACTTGTGCGCGATCTCCGGGTGCACCTCAGGGTTCGGGTTCGCCATGGCGAACACAAACGCACCCTTGGCCATAGAGGCGACCGCGGCCTCCGGCACCGTCCCACCGGACACTCCGATGAACACATCGGCCCCGTCCAGCGCGGCCTCCAGCGGCCCGCTGATCCCCGCCTTGTTCGTGAACCCGGCCAGCTCCTGCTTCACCGCCGTGAGGTCGTCCCGGTCCGCCGACACGACACCCTTGCGGTCGGCCACCGCGACATCCCCGATCCCGGCCTCGACCAGCATCCGCGCGATGGCGACACCCGCCGCCCCCGCCCCGGAGATGACAGCCCGCAGCTCCCCCAACGACCGCTGGCTCAGCCGAGCGGCGTTCCGCAGGGCCGCCAGCGTCACCACCGCCGTACCGTGCTGGTCGTCGTGGAAGACCGGAATGTCCAGCCGCTCCTGCAGCTTCCGCTCGATCTCGAAGCACCGGGGCGCCGAGATGTCCTCCAGGTTGACCCCGCCGAACGACGGCGCGAGCCGCACCACGGTCTCGACGATCTCGTCGACGTCCGTGCAGTTCAGCGCGATCGGAACCGCGTCCACGCCCCCGAACTGCTTGAACAGAATCGCCTTGCCCTCCATCACCGGGAGGGAGGCCTCGGGCCCGATGTCACCGAGTCCCAGCACGGCCGTACCGTCCGTCACGACGGCGACGACCGAGGACTTCCACGTGTAATCGTGGACGAGATCAGGCTGCTCCGCGATCGCGCTGCACACCTTCGCGACGCCGGGCGTGTACGCCAGGGACAGGTCGTCCTTGTCACGGACCGGCACCGTGGCCTGCACGGCCATTTTGCCGCCGCGATGCAACGCGAACGCCGGGTCGAAGGAGTCGAGGGGCTCCGCACCGCCCTCGTGACCCGTATGGTCCGTCGTGCTTCCGCTGCGAGGATTGACGATCTCCGCTGCCACTTCGTTTTACCCCTTAAATCTTCATTGGTTTGAGGGTGGCCACTCCTGGTGAGGGGTGGGCGGGCACCGCGTACGGCCATGGTCGTGCTGTGTACGAGTTACGTACGGGCACATACGCGACGGGCGCGCCGCACACGCGCCCTGAGCCCCGGATGAGGGGTGTAAAGACCCTTCTTACCGGACGGACGGCGCCGACGACGAGTCCATAACGCGAAGGTCACATGCACGCGCCCCGACTCTTCGACCAAAATCGGGACAAGGTCTGGACAAACCAGCGGCAACCGCTCAAGCGTCGGCGAAGCCCACGGCCCCCGTACCGAAATCCCGGGATTCACCGAAGATCTTCCGGCCGGAAGGAAAGATTCCAACAGAAGGTCCGGCCGTGATGTACCGGAGTGATGCGGTTCGGGGGTCGCCCGTTATCCGATTTTGACATGGATGGCGCCCAGAATGCCGCAGTCCGAATGGCAAGATGCCGTAATCACACGAGGTCGCGACACTCGAAGACGTGTGCTCTCGTCGACCTATGGCGCTGCTGTACCAGCAGACGCCTGCCCCATCGGCAACTCCACCCATCCGCCGGAGGAACCCACCATGACCGCAAGCTCCACCCGTCGTACGACCGCCGCGCACTCCCGGCTAGCAGCGGTCGGTGCGATCGCGGTCGCAGGCGCGCTGCTGCTCACCGGATGCGGTGACCAGACCAAGGACAACGGCTCGGAGAGTGACACGGCGGCTTCGGCCCCGCTCGCCGACAAGCTGCCGAAGTCCATCCGCGACAAGGGCGTCATCAAGGTCGGTTCCGACATCGCGTACGCCCCGGTCGAATTCAAGGACGGCTCCGGCAACACGGTCGGTATCGACCCGGACCTCGCCGCCGCCATGGGCAAGCAGCTCGGGGTCGACTTCCAGTTCGAGAACGGCACCTTCGACACGCTGATCACGGGTCTGCGCTCCAAGCGGTACGACATCGCCATGTCCGCGATGACCGACACCAAGGACCGCCAGGAGGGCATCGACTCCGACACCGGCAAGAAGGTCGGTGAGGGCGTCGACTTCGTGGACTACTTCACCGCCGGTGTCTCGATCTACACCAAGAAGGGCGACGACCAGGGCATCAAGACCTGGTCCGATCTGTGCGGCAAGAAGATCGTGCTCCAGCGCGGCACGGTCTCCGAGGACCTCGCCAAGGCCGAGTCCAAGAAGTGCCCGGCCGGCAAGAAGATCGCGATCGAGGCCTTCGACAACGACCAGCAGGCCCAGACCCGTCTGCGCGCGGGCGGCGCGGCCGCCGGTTCGTCCGACTTCCCGGTCGCCGCGTACGCGGTGAAGACCTCGGGCGGCGGCAAGGACTTCCAGCTGGTCGGCGAGCAGGTCGAGGCCGCTCCGTACGGCATCGCGGTCGCCAAGAACCAGACGCAGCTCCGTGACGCGCTCAAGGCCGCGCTGGACGCGATCGTCGACAACGGCGAGTACGAGAAGATCATGAAGAAGTGGGGCGTCACGGACGGCTCCATCGACGAGGCCACCATCAACGGCGGCAAGTGACCGCGCCCCAGCGGCACTGAAAGGCAACACCCGTGACTGTTGACATCGACAAGACGCCGGCTGACACGCCCCCGGCCGGTCCGGAGGCCATCAAGGCCATCCCGGTCCGGCACTACGGGCGGTACGTCTCCGCCGTCGTCGCGCTCGCCCTGCTGGGCGGCATCGTCTACGCGTTCTCCCAGGGCAAGATCAACTGGGGTGCGATCCCGGACTACTTCTTCGACGACCGCATCCTGGACGGCGTAGGCAAAACGCTCCTGCTGACCGTCCTGTCCATGGCGATCGGCATCGTCGGCGGCGTTCTGCTGGCCGTGATGCGCCTGTCGAAGAACCCGGTGACCTCGTCGATCGCGTGGTTCTACATCTGGTTCTTCCGCGGCACCCCGGTCCTGGTGCAGCTGATCGTCTGGTTCAACCTGGGCCTGGTCTTCGAGTACATCAACCTCGGGCCGTTCTACAAGGACGAGTGGTCGGACTTCATGACCCCGTTCCTGACGGCGCTGCTGGGCCTCGGCCTCAACGAGGCCGCCTACATGGCGGAGATCTGCCGTGCCGGTCTGCTCTCGGTCGACGAGGGCCAGACCGAGGCGTCGCACGCGCTGGGCATGAGCCACACCAAGACGCTGCGCCGGATCGTCATCCCGCAGGCGATGCGCGTGATCGTGCCGCCGACGGGCAACGAGGTCATCAACATGCTGAAGACGACCTCGCTGGTCTCGGTCGTCCAGTATCCCGAGCTGCTCCGCGCAGCCCAGGACATCGGCCAGACCTCCGGTGCCCCCGCCGAGATGCTGTTCCTGGCGGCGGCCTGGTACCTGCTGCTGACCTCGATCTTCAGCGTGGGCCAGTACTACCTGGAGCGGTACTACGCGCGTGGTTCGAGCCGCTCGCTCCCGGCCACGCCGTTCCAGAAGATCAAGGCGAATCTGCTGTCCCTGTCCAACCGCTCGGCGTCGACGGGAGGCACCGCATGACCGCCATGGTCAAGGCCGAGGGCGTCCACAAGTCCTTCGGCCCCCTGGAAGTCCTCAAGGGCATCGACCTGGAGGTGAAGTCCGGCGAGGTGTTCTGCCTCATCGGCCCCTCCGGCTCCGGCAAGTCGACCTTCCTGAGGTGCATCAACCACCTGGAGAAGATCAACGCCGGCCGTCTGTACGTGGACGGTGAGCTGGTCGGCTACCGCCAGAAGGGCGACAAGCTCTACGAGCTCAAGGACGGCGAGGTCGCGGTCAAGCGCCGGGACATCGGCATGGTCTTCCAGCGCTTCAACCTGTTCCCGCACATGACGGCCGTCGAGAACGTCATGGAGGCACCGGTCCAGGTCAGGGGCGTGAGCAAGAGCCAGGCCCGCACGCGTGCCCAGGAGCTCCTGGACCGGGTGGGCCTGGCCGACAAGGCGGGCAGCTACCCCTCGCAGCTCTCCGGCGGCCAGCAGCAGCGCGTCGCCATCGCACGGGCCCTCGCCATGGACCCGAAGCTGATGCTGTTCGACGAGCCGACCTCGGCGCTCGACCCGGAGCTGGTCGGTGACGTCCTGGACGTCATGCGCGACCTCGCCGAGTCGGGTATGACGATGATCGTCGTCACCCACGAGATGGGCTTCGCCCGCGAGGTGGGCGACAGCCTGGTCTTCATGGACGGCGGTGTGGTGGTCGAATCCGGTCACCCGCGCGAGGTGCTGACGAACCCGCAGCACGAGCGGACCAAGTCGTTCCTGTCCAAGGTGCTCTGACGGTACGCACACCGAGGGGGCGGTACGGAACTCCGTACCGCCCCCTTCGCGTGGTCCGCGCCCGGTTACTTCAGGGCGAGCAGCAGGGTGTCCGAGGGCGAGCACCACACCGGCCTGGCCTCCCCGAATCCCTTCTCGCGCAGCACGCGCGCGTGCCATGCCCCCGAGGGCATGTCGCCGTCGGCGTGTTCGCCGTAGATCTCGTAGCGCCGGGCCGCGGGCCCCGCGAGGACCGGGTCCTTGGCGGCGAGCTGCCACCATTCGGACCAGTCGACGATGCCGTCCCGCTTGGCCTGATCCATGCGGGCGTGCCGCTGTGCCTGTTCGGCGGCGTTGATCCGGGGCGTCGACTCGTCGATCATGTGATCCGCGTTCATGAAGACACCGCCGTCGCGGACGAGTCCCGCGACCTGGCCGTAGAGGTCCGCGAGGGGTTCCCGGTGCAGCCAGTGCAGGGCCGTCGCGGTCAGGACGGCGTCGTACGAGTCGTACGGCAGCTTCGCCTGCCAGTCGGGGTCCTTGAGGTCGGCGGTGACGAGGCCGACCCGGTCGTCGCCCGCGAAGGTGCCCTCGGCGATGGCGAGGAGCGCCGGGTCGAGGTCGACGCCGGTGCTGGTGGCCTCGGGGTACCGGGCGAGCAGCCGGGCGGTGATGCTGCCCGTGCCGCAGGCGAGGTCGAGCACGCGCGGGGCGGTACCCACCAGGGCCTCGACCATGTCGAGCATGATCTCGAACCGCTGTTCGCGGTCGGGCAGGTACCACTCCTGCTGCCGGTCCCAGCTCTCCTGCCAGGCGCGCCAGTCGGTGGTGGCCGTAGTGGTGTCGGCGTCCGTCATCGAGCCCCTCCCTCGTAATACCCTGGAAGCACCCTCAGCTGTTACAAGTGCGCGCTCACGACAATAAAGCCCCTCCGTAAGGACTACAAGTGGAACTGGCCTATTACTCGGACTACGCCGTGCGCCTCGTCAACACCGAGGAACCGGCCCGGGGCAAGGACACGCTGACGTCGGTCGAGGCCGTCCGCGACCTGTTCGGCGCGAGCCAGTCGGCGGCCCGCCGCGCCACCGACTCGGACGTGACCCGGTTCCGCTCGATCCGGGCCCGGCTGCGCGCGGTGTTCGAGGCGGCCGACACGGGCGACGAGACCCTGGCCGTCGACCTGCTGAACTCCCTCCTCCTGGAGTTCCCGGTGAGCCCGCAGATCTCCGGGCACGACTTCCGCGACGACGACGGCCGCCCCCTGTGGCACATGCACCTGGCGGACCACCCGTCCAACGCCACCGCGGGCTACGCGGCGATCGCGGCGATGGGCCTGGCGTTCCATCTGACCGAGTACGGCGTGGACCGGCTCGGCCTGTGCGAGGCCGCGCCCTGTCGCAACGCCTACCTGGACACCTCCACGAACCGCTCCCGGCGCTACTGCTCCGACCGCTGCGCGACCCGCGCCAACGTGGCCGCCTACCGGGCCCGCAAGCGTCGCGAGGCCGACTTGTCGGAGAAGACGGGCCTGGCGGCCGACAGCACCCAGCCGAGCAGCGCCCACGGCGAACGCCCGGCGCCGCGCGGCCGGTAACGGAACCGGACCCGCCCCAGCACCAGGTCGTCCGGCACGACGCCGTAGTCGGTGCTGTCACCACCGGCGTACGCGTTGTCCCCGAGCACCCACCAGCCGCTCTCGCGCCGCTGGGCGACCCGCTTCACGACGAGCAGGTCCTGCTGGAAGGGATGCCTCAGCACGACGACGTCACCGGGCTTGACCCGGGTCCCGTAGTGCACCAGGAGCCGGTCCCCGTGGTACAGCGTGGGCACCATGGACGGCCCGGTCACCTCGGCGACGCCGAAGGGCGCGGCCGACCTCCCCCGCTCGGACTCCTGCGACAGCTCCGGCATCACCCGGCACCTCCCCGGTTCTTCCTCCACCAGTCTCAGTCTCACCCCGGACTTTTGCCCTAAGCCCATGGGGGCACCCGCGAAAAGCCGTCCCCCACGGAGTAATGTCCCCTGTGAGAAGACGATCACGAGGAAGGAATGCTCCATGCTTTCCCGCCTGTTTGCCCCCAAGGTCAGGGTCAGTGCGCACTGCGACCTGCCCTGCGGTGTGTACGACCCCGCCCAGGCCCGCATCGAGGCGGAGTCGGTCAAGGCTGTCCAGGAGAAGATGGCCGGTAACGACGACCCGCACTTCCAGGCGCGCGCCACCGTCATCAAGGAGCAGCGCGCCGAGCTCGCGAAGCACCACGTCTCGGTGCTCTGGAGCGACTACTTCAAGCCGCCGCACTTCGAGAAGTACCCGGAGCTGCACCAGCTGGTCAACGACGCCCTCAAGGCCCTCTCGGCCGCCAAGGGCTCGACCGACCCGGCGACCGGCCAGAAGGCTCTGGACTACATCGCCCAGATCGACAAGATCTTCTGGGAGACCAAGAAGGCCTGATCTTCGATCATGCCGTTTGACCTGCGATTTCCTTGGTCGCCTGGTCATCCTGCCCGCACCCGGTCCGCAGGCCGCCGAGCACGGCGTCCTTGACGGTCCGGGTGCGGTCTTCTTTTCCGGCCACAAGTGGGCGCTGCCCGGAGGGTCTTGCGGGCGCAGTCACACCGCGAACGGGCAGATGAGCGGGCAGGCATGCCTGCCTCCGGTTCTCATCCACTGTCATGGCGCGTTCAAGCCATCCTCCCGTCGCCCCATCTGTCCCTCTTGACCCTCGACTTCGGCCTGTGGCTATGGTGACCTCCGCGAACGCAGCGTGACCAAGCTGCCGGACAGTGCGTCACCCAGTGCCTTGGGGACGCCGTCGCCATGGGGGGATACATCGTCATGCCTCGGTGCCGGGCTGTGAGCACACGCCTGTTCGACCTGGCCGGCCTGCCCGCCTGCATGCGCCTCCCCTGACTCCCAGCACGCGCCGTCAGACTCTCGGCCTGGCCGCCGGATTCATGGCAGAGGCCCTCCTGACGACCGCTCCCACCCTGCCTCTCGAGCCAGTGAATCATCGACGAAGGGAACACCTGATTTCCATGCGTACACTGACGCGCGCCATAGCCCCGGTCGCCGCTCTCGTCGCCGTCCTGGCAACCGCTCCACTGGCCTCGGCGGAAGGCCCCGTTCCCACGGGCCACAACACGGTCGTCCCGGGGACCAGCGTCGAGTTCTCCGAAGCCGGCGTACGCGATGCGCAGACCCGTGCCGTCGCAGCCGAGAATCCGGCAGCGGTCCGTGCCACCGCCTCACTGTGTGGAAGCGGCTACGAACTGGAGAACGCGGAGCGGCTTCCCGACGCACGGCGCTTCGGAACTCTGTTCACCTACACCAAGCACACGACCGCCAAGGACGGGGCGTGCGCCGTCTTCGACAACAACCTCGGCACAGCGAAGAAGATGAAGCTCAAGCTGTGCCCGAACCTGACCGACGCGCCGTGCAAGGTGGATGAGGGTACGTTCTCGCAGTACGCGGGGCCGGTGAAGTACGAGACCACCGGCAGCGACTCGGTGGACTGCGCCGAGGTGACGGCCATCATGTGGTCGAGTGGTGTGCCGATCATCGACCGGGTCAAGTCTGTGGCGCCCTGCGACTGATCATGCCCACCGCAGGTCACCGACCTGGGTGGAAGTGAGGGACGATCAGGTAGATCCCGTACGCCACCACGGCCGCACAGGTCAGGAAGCAGAGGGCGGCCTGGCCGAGGCCCATGGCGGAGGTGCCGCCCGGGTGTTCCCGGGCGCCCTCCAGCCGGGCGAGCCCGAGGACGCCGAGGGCGAAGACGACGACCACGGCGACGGTGACGCCGACGCTCACCGCGGCGACCTGGCCGAGTGCGGTCCAGTTCAGATGCATGTCCGGCTCCCCTACGCAGGTGTTCTCAGGCGGCCGCGCCGACCTTGGCCGGCGGCTCGGTGCGGATGCCGACCTCGTGCGTGTCGTTGACGTTGTGCGCGTGCACCGGGTTGCGGCGCGAGACGAGCACGATGCCCGCGGCCAGGGCCGCGCCGACCAGCGCGACGACCGCCGTACCGAGGTCGCCGCCGTTCTGGACGACGGCGGCAGCCAGGCCGCCGACCAGCGCGGCGGCGGGCAGGGTGACGATCCAGGCGATCGCCATCCGGCCCGCGACGCCCCAGCGGACCTCCGCGAGCCTGCGGCCGAGGCCCGCGCCGAGGATGCTGCCCGAGGCGACCTGGGTGGTGGACAGGGCGAAGCCGAGGTGGGCGGAGGTGAGGATGACGGTGGTGGAGGCTGTCTCGGCGGCGAAGCCCTGCGGCGACTGGATCTCGGTGAGGCCCTTGCCCATCGTGCGGATGATCCGCCAGCCGCCGAGGTACGTGCCGAGGCCGATGGCGAGGCCCGCGGAGGCGATGACCCACAGGGGCGGGCCGGCGTCGTGGCCGAGCGCGCCGGCCGAGATCAGGGTGAGGGTGATGACGCCCATGGTCTTCTGCGCGTCGTTCGTGCCGTGGGCGAGGGAGACCAGCGAGGCCGAGGCGATCTGGCCGATCCGGAAGCCCTTGGTGACGGACTCCTTGCGGGCGCGGTCGGTGAGCCGGTAGGCGAGGTAGGTGGCGATCAGCGCGGCGACACCGGCGACGAGCGGCGAGGCCACCGCCGGGACGAGCACCTTCTCGACGACCTTGTCGAAGTTGACGCCGTGGCTGCCCGCCCCGACCCACACGGCCCCGATCAGCCCGCCGAACAGGGCGTGCGAGGAGCTCGAGGGCAGCCCCACGAGCCAGGTCAGCAGGTTCCACAGGATCGCCCCGACCAGCCCCGCGAAGATCATCCCCGGGCTGACGAGGGTGTCGTCCACGATGCCGCCCGAGATGGTCTTGGCCACCTCGGTGGAGAGAAAGGCACCGACGACATTGAGGACACCGCTGATCAGGACCGCCGTACGGGGAGCCAGCGCGCCGGTGGCGATGGACGTGGCCATCGCGTTCGCCGTGTCGTGGAATCCGTTGGTGAAGTCGAAGGCGAGCGCCGTGACAATGACGACCGCCACGAGGAACGTGATGTGGTCCATTCCTGAATGCAAACAAGGGCAGACCAATACACGAGGAACGGCGAGGCAAGGGCTGGTCAAGGTTCACGCAGGTGGCCGTGACGGGGCCCCTCTACGATCGCGCCCATGAGGATCCGCTGGACATACGCCTTCGCCGACCGGCCACGCGAGGCCTTCGGTACCGCCTGTGGCTTCTGGACGGCCGTCACGGACACGCGACTTTCCGAATTCCGCGGAGAGCACTCCGAGTTCGTGACCCTGCTCCCCGACGGCGCCGACGCATACGTGAAGGCCCAGGCGGTGCGGGCGGGGGAAGGCGGGGCGCATCTCGACTTCTGTGTGGACGACGTGGCGGAGTTCGCGGAGTCGGCGGTGCGGCTCGGGGCGGGCGTGGTGGCGGACCTCGGGTCACTCGTCGTGCTGCGTTCGCCCGGCGGGCAGTTGTTCTGCGGGGATCCGTGGCGCGGCCAGTCGTCGCGCCCGGGTGTGGTGCGGGGCAGCCGGCTCGATCAGGTGTGCCTGGACGTCCCGCCGTCGTCGTACGACGCCGAAGTCGCCTTCTGGAGCGGCCTGCTGGACGGCTGGGTGTCGCGTCCCGGCGCGCTCCCGGAGTTCCATGTGGTCGAGCCGCCTCCCGGCCTGCCCGTCCGGCTGCTTCTGCAACGCCTCGGCGAGGAACGCCCGGCCTCCGCCCACTTCGACCTCGCCTGCACGGACGTCGCCGCGACCCGGGCGTGGCACGAGGAACTCGGGGCCGCACACCTGGCCGACGGCTCCGGCTGGACGGTGATGCGCGACCCGGCGGGCGGCACGTACTGCCTGACGACCCGGGATCCGGAGACGGGCGGGCGGCGCCGCTAGTCGGCCTCCGCATACGACGCGTACGCGCATGCCACATCGGCAACGCCCTCCGGCGTCGGGCAGGGCGGCAGACTCGGGGGCTCGTCGGGATTCGTCTCTTCCCAGACGTACGGCCCCTGAGGCTCCGTCGAGTCCTGCATCCACAAGGTCAGCCCACCCGCGACGACCACGGCAAGCGCCCACACGATGACCGCCCGGCGCCACACCCCGCGACGCCCCTCCCCCGTCATGCCCATGCCTGACACGCTAGTCCCTCAACCGCGCCGCCCGCGCCTGGAGATAGCGCTGCTCGGGCAGGCTGAGGGTCTGGGCGGCCGCCGACTCATAGGCGGCCCGGGCGGCTTCGGGCTCGCCCGCGCGTTCGAGGAGGTGAGCGCGTACGGCGTCCAGACGGTGGCCTTTCAACGTGCCCGACAAGGTGTCCAGTTCGGTCAGGCCGGCGCGCGGGCCGTGGACCATGGCGACGGCGACCGCGCGGTTGAGGCGTTCGACCGGCCCGGGGACCAGGCCGACGAGAACGTCGTACAGGCCCAGGATCTCGGCCCAGTCCGTCGCCTCGGGCGAAGACGCCTCGTCGTGCACGGCGGCGATCGCGGCCCGCAGCGCGTACGGCCCGGGCCTGCCCCGGGACAGGGCACGGGTCACCAGCGCGACGCCCTCCTCGATGGCGGCCCTGTCCCAGCGGTCGCGGTCCTGCTCGTCGAGGGGGATCAGCTCCCCGCCCGGCCCGCTGCGCGCATCACGGCGGGCGTCGGTGAGCAGCATCAGCGCGAGCAGCCCGGCCACTTCGCGGTCGTCGGGGAGCAGCCGGTGGACCGTACGGGTCAGCCGTACGGCCTCGCCCGCCAGGTCGGGGCGCTGGAGGTCGGTGCCGGAGGTGGCGGTGTAGCCCTCGTTGAAGATCAGGTAGAGGGTCTGCAGAACGGACGGCAGCCGCTGCTCCCAGCTGTCCGGGCGGCCGAAGCGCACGCCCCGCACCTTCTGCTTGGCCCGGCTGATGCGCTGCGCCATCGTCGCCTCCGGGACCAGATACGCGCGGGCGATCTCCGCCGTGGTCAGACCCCCGACGGCACGCAGCGTGAGCGCGATCTGGGCCGGCGGTGTGAGGTCCGGACGGCAGCACAGGAAGAGCAGCGAGAGGGTGTCGTCCTCGCGGGGAGCGCGATCCCCCGGCGGCGGGGCGGTGAAGGCGTCGCGGGGCGTGAGCGCCGCCGCCCGCTCCTCGCGCTGCCGCCGGGCCTCCTCGCTGCGCAGGGCGTCGGTCAGCCGCCGCGAGGCCACCTTGATCAGCCAGCCGCGCGGATTGCCGGGCACGCCCGCCGAGGGCCACTGCCCGGCCGCCGCGAGCAGCGCCTCCTGTACGGCGTCCTCGGCCGCGTCGAAGTGCCCGTACCGTCTGACCAGCGCGCCGAGGACCTGCGGCGCGTTCCGGCGCAGCAGGTCCTCGACCTCGGGTGTGTTCCTCACCGGCGGGTCCGTCGGCGTCGTGCGCGCCGGCTCGTCAGATGTCCCCGCTGCCGTCCATGATCGGGCGGATCACGACCGGGTAGTCGGGGGCCCCGGCCGGCTGGGGGCAGCGGGAGATGCGGTCGGCGATCTCCGTGACCCGTTCCAGGCTCTCGCACTCCAGGACCCAGTAGCCGGCCAGCAGCTCCTTGGTCTCGCTGTACGGGCCGTCGGTGATCACGGCCTTGCCGTCGTCACCGAGGGTGACATGCCGGGTCTGCGCCGGCTCGGCCAGGCCCTGACCGTCGACGAACTCGCCGGTCTCGGAGAGATCGTCGTTGATGGCACCCATGTAGGCGAACATCGCCTGCAGCTCGTCCTCGTTCCAGGCGGGCGAGTCCGCTGACGCCTTGCCGCGCATCGCCTCGTAGTCCGCCTGTGTGCCCTGCACCATGACCAGGTACTTCATCAGTCCGCTCCTTCGGCTCTCACCACCCTGCCGGGCGGCTCTCACAGGGGACGTCGGAGCCGGGCCGGGATTCTCGACACGAGCTCAGGAGTTTTCCGAGACGGTTTCTCCGGGGGCCGTTTCGGCCGGGGTCGTCGCAGGTGGGGCGGTGTCATCGTCGGCCGGACGGGGGTCCGTGTCGGTGGAGGCGCTGTGAGTGGCCTCCGTGTCGTGGGCCCCGCACTCGGGGTTGTGGCAGGGGCCCGCCACCCACAAGGGGACCCACGTGCCCAGCGTCTTGTGGCGCCGGACGACTGTTTCCACTGGCTGTCCGCAGGTCGGACAGACGTGTTCGTCTCTGCCCATGTCCTCAGAGTAGGACGGTCGAGGGCTCAGCGCTTCCTGCTGTACGAGCGCACCAGCACGCCGTTGCCGAACGTACGCACGGACTCCAGGGTGAACTCCGAGATCGCGAACCCGGCCCCGAACATGGGCATGCCCGAGCCGTACACCAGCGGATAGGTCTTGATGACGAGCTCGTCGATCTCGTCGAGCAGTTCGCCCGCGAGCTTCGAGCCGCCGCACAGATAGATGCCGAACTCGCTGTCCTCGGCCTTCAGTTCGCGGACCTTGCCGACCAGGTCGTCCGCGATGATCTCGACGTTCGGGTCGGGTGACTCCTTCAGCGAGCGGGAGGCGACGTACTCGCGCAGGTGCGCGTAGGGGCTGGTGTTGCCCTCCTTCAGGGCGATGTCGTAGCTGCCGCGGCCCTGGATGACGGTGTCGAACCGCTTGTTCGGCAGGTCGTCGAGGCCGAGGGCCCGGCGGCCCAGGGTGTCCAGGGTGTCCGGATACTCCGCCTTCAGGAAGGCGAAGAACTCCTCGTCGACGAAGGGGAACATCGACGCCGCGTCGCCGTCCGGGTCCCCGATGAAGCCGTCGATGGAGCAGGCGATGTAGTACGTGAGCTTTCGCAAGCCGGTCTCTTTTCATAGGCTGTCACTGAAACGACTTCAGTTGTAGTACTCCTCTTGTAGTGGTTGCAAGACAATTTCCGTGAGCCGTTGAAAGTGGGAGAAGGGACTCCGCATGGTCAGCAATCCCGAGCGCCGGGCCGCACTCGTCGACGCCGGTGTCGAGGTGCTCGCGCGGGAGGGGGCGCGCGGGCTGACGTTCCGCGCGGTGGACGCGGAGGCCGGTGTGCCCGTGGGCACCGCCTCCAACTACTTCACCGGACGCGCCGACCTGCTGCGCCAGATCGACACCCGGCTGCACATACGGCTCGCGCCGGATCCCGCGGTGGTCGCCGAGCTGATGACCCGCCCGAAGGACCGCTCGCTGGTCGCGGCCTTCATGGACGACCTCATGGCTCGCGCGACCCGCGACCGCACGGGCTATCTGGCCCTCATGGAGCTACGACTGGAGGCCACCCGGCGCCCCGAACTGCTGGCCTCCTACACCAAGTCGGTGCGCGGCGACCTGGAGGAGGCCATGGAGTTCCACCGGACGGCCGGGCTGCCCGGCGGCGACGAGTCCGTCGCCGTGCTGTATCTGGCCATGCTCGGGCTGCTCCTGGAGCATCTGACCCTGCCGGGCGTCCTGGAGGGCGTACTGCCCGGGGTGGGCGTGCCGGACGGACTGGTGGAGCGGATCGTGGCGACGGTACTGCCGGAAGGAGACCAGGGTCGGGGCCAGGGCCCGAACCAGGCTCAGGGGCAGGAGGGCGGGATCTAGCAGCCCGTGCGCGGCTCGCGCCACATGGGCCACATGGCCGGGCCGTCCGGGAGGTCGAGGACCGGGCCGGCGACCTCGAAGCCGAGGCGCTCGTACAGCTTGCGGCTGCGGGCGTTGCTCGCCTCCAGGTAGGCGGACAGTCCCTCGCGGTCGCAGCGGTCGAGGACCGACTCGATGAGCGCGGTGCCGAGTCCCTCGCCCTGACGGCCGGGGGCGACGCCGATCATCCACAGGTACTCGTGGGCCTGCTCCGACGGGTGGACGGCGGCCGTCAGCCGGCCGATCAGCTCGATGCGCTCGTTGTCCGGGTCGACGGCCGCCCGCACCTGGGCCGGACCGTCGTCGTCCTCGGGGTCACGGTCATGGTCGCCGGCCGGTATGGACAGCCACAGCGCGCAGGCCGAGCCGTCCTCGGTGACGTCGATCCGCCCGGCCGCGAGCACGATGTCGGTGAAGGCGGCCATGAGTCCGGGGTGATGTTCACGGCGGTCCTCCGCACCGGGGAAGACCCAGCCGCTCACGGGGTCGTCCTGGAACGCCTCGTCCAGCAGTCGGACGACCGACTCCCGGTCCGCCTCGCCCGCCGTACGGATCGCCACGCCCATGCCCCGCCCCTTCGCTCGTCCCGACGGGCGTTGATCGTAGGAGGGTTGAGGGTCGCCGGGGCAGGCGGGGCGGGAGCTTGGCGGAATTCAGTCGAACGTCTGTCCAAACTCCATCGCGCGATGCCTGAAAAGATGCTTGAAAAGGGGCGGGTCCCGCACACCGTGGGGCAGTGCGGGACCCGCCGACCGGAGTCCGTAAGCCGTGCGGGGTCAGGAGCCGCACGGCCCCGACGCTCCGGGGTCCTGCCTTCGGTCGCCCGAAGGATCATGCTGTGCGGACGGCCGTCGAACCGCTGCCGGCTGTCCGCCCCTGCCGACGGCCGACCGCTGCCGGCCATCAACTGCTGCCGACCGTCAACCGCTACGGACCGTCAACGGCCGGCGAACGTCACCGCCGGCCGAACCTCAACTGCTGCGCCGTGTCACGAACTCGGCGAGGGCCAGCAGACCGCCCGCCGCCTCCGGATCCGGCACCGCCCGCGCCAGTTGCTGTATCGCCCGCGCCATCCGGTCGGCCGCCTGGCCCTGTGCCCAGTCACGGCCGCCCGCGCGCTCCACGGTCAGGGCGATGTGCTCCAGGTCCTCCTTCTCGCAAGGTCGTGCGTACAGTTCGGCGAGCTCGGCGGCCGCCGGCGTGCCCGATGTGAAGGCCGCGACGACCGGCAGGGACTTCTTGCGGGCGGCCAGGTCCGCGCCGACGGGCTTGCCGGTGCGGTGCGGGTCGCCCCATATGCCGATGACGTCGTCGATGAGCTGGAAGGCGAGCCCGGCCTCCCGGCCGAACGCGTCCAGCGCCGCCACGTCCTCGTCCCCGGCGCCCGCGTACAGGCCCCCGATCGCGCAGGCGCTCCCCAGCAGTGCGCCCGTCTTGGCCTCCGCCATGGCGAGCACCTCCTCGAGGGTGACCTCGCCCGGGTCGCACCGCTCCAGGGCCGTGTCCGCGTGCTGGCCCGCGCACAGTTCGACCACGCAGTCCGCGAGCCGGACCGCGGCGGCCCGGGCCGCCGGATGCGGATCCGTCGCGAGCAGTCGCAGGGCCAGCGCCTGCAGCGCGTCCCCGCCGAGGATCGCGTCGGCGTCTCCGAACACGGTCCACGCGGTGGGCCGGTGCCGACGGGTGGTGTCCCGGTCCATCACGTCGTCGTGCAGCAGAGTGAAGTTGTGGACCAGCTCCACCGCCGCGGCCGCCCGGACCGCCCCCATCCGTGCCTCGGGCCCCCCGAGGGCTGCCGCCGCGGCGAGGACGAGCGCGGGACGGATCGCCTTGCCCGAGCCGCCCTCGGCCGGGGTGCCGTCCGCCTGCTCCCAGCCGAAGTGGTAGAGCGCGATCCGGCGCATCGGCCCGGGCAGCGAGTCGAGCGCGGCCCGCAGCACCGGGTCGACCTCCGCCCGGGCCCGGTCCAGGAGCATGACCGCCTCGTGCCCCTCGGCCGGTGCGGGCCGGCCGTCCCGCTGCGTCCCGATGGATCCCCGCCTTTCCGGCGCCCCGGCCGCACGCCGGGGCAAGGCACCTCGCTGCTCACCAAGGGCGGATCGCTGGTCCTCGGGGGCGGATCGCTGCTCACCGGGGGCGGGCAGCGGCGTCTCCGTCCTGAACTCCGTAAGGGACTCACCCATGGGACCGCCTCGGAGTATGAGCGGACGGTGGCGCTTCCGCTGCCGCTGGGCGCGTACCCCGAGGTTGTACCCGCCCGGGTGGGCGGGGACACGGCCGACCTACCGGGAGCGTCACCGCCAGCGGCCGATCTCGACGTTCTCGAGGACTCCGAGCGCGTCCGGTACCAGGACCGCGGCCGAGTAGTAGGCCGTGACCAGGTACTTGATGATGGCCTGTTCGTTGATGCCCATGAAGCGCACCGACAGGCTCGGCTCGATCTCGTCCGGGATGCCGGAGGCCCGCAGGCCGATGACACCCTGGTCGGCCTCGCCGGTACGCATGGCGATGATCGACGTCGTGCGGGCCTCGGTCACCGGGATCTTGTTGCACGGGTAGATCGGCACACCGCGCCAGGTGGGGATGCGGTTGCCGCCGACGTCGATGGTCTCGGGCACCAGCCCGCGCTTGTTGAGCTCACGCCCGAACGCGGCGATCGCACGCGGGTGGGCGAGGAGCAGTTTGGTGCCGCGGCGCCTGCTGAGCAGCTCGTCCATGTCGTCCGGGCCGGGCACACCGTCGTGCGGCTGGATCCGCTGCTCGTACTCGCAGTTGTGCAGGAGCCCGAAGTCGCGGTTGTTGACGAGCTCGTGCTCCTGGCGCTCCTTCAGCGCCTCGACCGTCAGCCGGATCTGCTGCTCGGTCTGGTTCATGGGCTGGTTGTAGAGGTCGGCCACGCGCGTGTGCATGCGCAGCACGGTCTGGGCGACGCTCAGCTCGTACTCTCGGGGGCTGGCCTCGTAGTCGACGAAGGTGTGCGGGATGTCCGGCTCGCCGGAGTGGCCGGAGGAGAGGTCGATCTCCTTCTCGCCGTACTTGTTGGAGCGCTGCTCGGGGATCGCGCGGCTCTGGTGCAGGTGTTCGCGCAGCGAGTCCGAGCGCTCCGCGATCTGCGCGAACTCCTGGCGGGGCAGCACCAGCACGGTGCACGCGGTGAGCGCGCGGGCCGTGTACTCCCAGATCGCGTCCTCGTCCAGCAGGGCCTCGTCGCCGAAGTAGGCGCCGTCGGCGAGGACTCCGAGGGACTCGTCGTCCCCGTACGGTCCCGTGCCGACCTTCTCCACCCTGCCGTGCGCCAGCAGGTACACCTCGTCGGACTGGCTGCCGAACGAGGCGATCACCTCGCCCGCCCGGATCTCCCGCTGCTCGCAGCGGCGGGCGATCTCGGAGAGCACTTCCTGGTCCTCGTACGACCGCAGCGCCGGCAGTTCACCCAGCTCCGCGGGGATGATCTCGACGCGGTCGCCGGTCTTCACGAACGTCAGCCGGCCGTCGCCCACGGCGAACGTCAGCCGCCGGTTCACCCGGTACGTACCACCCTGGATGTCCACCCAGGGCAGCATCCGCAGCAGCCAGCGGGAGCTGATCTCCTGCATCTGCGGCACGGACTTGGTCGTGGTGGCCAGGTTCCGCGCGGCCGCCGTGCCGAGACTCTGCTGCGGCTTGGTGCCTTCCGTGCGGACCTCTTCGCCTACCGACATAGAGAATTGCCCTCCCGGTTATGCCCAACGCCCATATGCCTCGGGCATCGATGTCCAGGGGCAAGCCTTCCTCACTCAGCGTCGCGGTGCTATTACCCGAAAGAGCGGGAATGGATCTTCGTATCACTGGGCAGGGGATGCTCTTTCCGGGGTGGCGACAATCCGTGGAAACCTGTCGCTCACGCCACTGGGGAGCGGGCGGGGCCGGATCTAGCGTGATGAGCCGTTCCCTCCCCGGCTCCAGAAACGGCCCCGTCGATGCAGTACATCGCGCCGATCGGCATCGGCATCCTCTACGCCCTGTTGATGTCCCTGGTCCGCGAACCGCACCGGCGGCGCCTGAACGCGGTGACGGTCGCCGGTGCAGGTGCCGCGTATCTGAGCGGTGGGGGCATGGGCGGCTGGGAGTTCCCCTTCACCGCGCTGGTCACCTACGTCGCCTTCCGCGGTCTGGAGTCGTGGACGTGGATCGGCGTCGGCTGGCTGCTGCACACAGCGTGGGACATCGTCCACCACGTCAAGGGCGACCCGATCATCCCGTTCCTCCACACCTCGTCCCTGGGCTGCGCGATCTGCGACCCGGTGATCGCGCTCTGGTGCCTGCGGGGCGGACCGTCGCTCATCGAGTACGTGC
Organism: Streptomyces sp. NPDC057099; assembly: GCF_042671245.1. Taxonomy (NCBI): domain Bacteria; kingdom Bacillati; phylum Actinomycetota; class Actinomycetes; order Kitasatosporales; family Streptomycetaceae; genus Streptomyces; species Streptomyces sp. NPDC057099. The sequence continues at coordinate 65,323 of NZ_JBHUTX010000032.1, read as the reverse complement.
GGAGCCGGCGGAGGGCCCGAAGCCGGACCGGGCCGAAGGTCGGGCCGCACCCACCCCGGGCGACAATGACGAGGTGACCAGCCCCGACGCCCCCGACGCGCCCCGCCTCGCGGCCCTGCACCCCCGGCTGCCCTCGCCGGTGCGGGAAGTCGTCGACGGCCGGTTCGAGCGCCGGGGCGTCCGGCTGCTGCTGAAGCGGGACGACCTGATCCACCCGGAGCTGATCGGCAACAAGTGGCGCAAGCTGGCGCCGAACCTCGCGGCGGCGGCCGGCCGTCCCGTCGTCACCTTCGGCGGCGCCTACTCCAACCACCTGCGCGCCACGGCCGCGGCCGGGCGGCTGCTCGGCATCCCCACGGTCGGCGTCGTACGGGGCGACGAGCTGGCCGGCCGCCCCCTCAACCCCTCCCTCGCCCGGTGTGCGGCCGACGGCATGCGGCTGCACTTCACCGACAGGGCGACGTACCGCCGTAAGTCGGAGCCGCGGGCCCTGGCCGGGATCCTCCGCGCGGCTGACGCCGAGGAGGCGTACGTGGTCCCCGAGGGCGGCAGCAACGCCGAAGCCGTACGCGGCTGCCGCGCACTGGGCGCCGAACTGTACGACCGGGCCGATGTCGTGGCCGTGGCCTGCGGCACCGGCGGCACACTGGCGGGACTGGCCGCCGGGCTCGCTCCCGGGCAGCGCGCCCTGGGGGTGCCGGTCCTCAAGGGCGGCTTCCTGACCGCCGAGACCGAGGCCTTGCAGCGGCAGGCCTTCGGCGGACCGCGTGGCACCTGGAGCCTCGACGACCGCTTCCACTTCGGCGGCTACGCGCGCGTGCCCGACGAGCTCGACGCCTTCGCCGCGGACTTCGAACGCCGTCACGGTCTGCCCGTCGAACGTCTGTATGTGGCCAAGCTGCTGTACGGCCTCGTGGCCCTGGCCGACGAAGGCGCCTTTCCGCGCGGGACGACGGTGGCGGCGGTCGTCACCGGCCGCCCCTTCCCGTGACACCCGGCAGGGCCGCCTGACACCCGACGGCGACTCCTGACCGCCCGGCAGGGTCACCTGATGCCCGGCAGCGTCTCCCGACCGCCCGGCAACGTCACCTGATGCCCGGCAGCGCCTCAGCGCCGTCCCGCCGCTACGCCGCCTCCCGGAAGGCCGCCGCCTCCTCCAGGTCCAGCCTGCGCAGCAGGGTCCGCAGCATCTCGTCGTCGATGTACCGGGCGTCCCGGAGCCTGACGAACACCTCGCGCTCGGCGCTGATCATCTCCCGCGACAGCCGCCGGTAGGTGTCGTCGACGGACTCCCCGGTGACCGGGTTGGCCTGCCCGAGGCGCTCCCAGACGGCGTTGCGGCGGCGCTCCAGGACGATGCGCAGCCGGTCGGCGAGCGGGGCGGGCAGGGCGTTGCGCTCGTCGGTGAGGAGTTCGTCCAGGCGCCGCTCGGCGGCCCGGGATGCCTGCGCCTGGGCGTTCGCCTCGGCGAGGGTCTCGGCCTGGACGTCCCGCCCGGGGACCTTCAGCAGACGGATCAGCGGGGGCAGGGTCAGGCCCTGCACGACCAGGGTGCCGATGACCGTCGTGAAGGTCAGGAAGAGGATCAGATTGCGATGCGGGAAGGGCTCCTCACTGTCGTGCATGGTCAGCGGGATCGAGAAGGCGATGGCCAGCGAGACCACGCCCCGCATACCGGCCCACGCGATGATGAACGGCCCCTTCCAGGACGGGTTCTCCTCCCGCTCCCTGATCCGCGCCGAGAGCAGCCGGGGCAGGAAGGTCGCCGGATACACCCAGACGAACCGGGCCGCGACGACCACGAGGAAGACGGCGAGCGCGTACCAGGCGGCATCGGCACCCTCGTACTGCCCGAGGCCCCTCAGGACGACCGGCAGCTGCAGTCCGATCAGCGCGAACACGGCCGACTCCAGGACGAAGGCCACCATCTTCCACACCGCCTCCTCCTGGAGACGGGTGGCGAAGTCGACCTCCCACGCGCGGTGCCCGAGGTAGAGCGCGACGACCACGACCGCGAGGACACCGGAGGCGTGCACCTGCTCGGCGACGGCGTAGGCGACGAACGGGATCAGCAGGGAGAGCGTGTTCTGCAGCAGCGCCTCCTTGATGTGCGTGCGCAGCCAGTGGATCGGCGCCATCAGAACCAGCCCGACCACGACACCGCCGATCGCCGCGAGCAGGAACTCGCCGATGCCCCCGGCCCAGGTCGCGCCCTCGCCGACGGCGGCCGCGAGGGCCACCCGGTAGGCGGTGATCGCGGTGGCGTCGTTCAGCAGGGACTCGCCCTGGAGGATCGTGGTGATCCGGGACGGCAGCCCGACCCGGCGCGCCACCGCCGTCGCCGCCACGGCGTCCGGGGGCGCGACCACCGCGCCGAAGACCAGGGCCGCGGTCAGCGGCAGGTCGGGCACGATCAGGTACAGGGCCCAGCCGACGACGAAGGTCGCGAACAGCACGTACCCGACGGACAGCATCGCGACCGGCCTGAGCTGGGCCCGCAGGTCGAGGTAGGAGCTGTCGGTGGCGGCCGTGTGCAGCAGCGGGGGCAGGATGAGCGGCAGGACGATGTGCGGGTCGAGCGTGTAGTCGGGCACCCCGGGGACGTAGCTGACCGCCAGCCCGATCGCCACCAGCAGCAGCGGCGCCGGCACCGGGGTGCGCCGCGCCGCCGCGGCGATCGCGGCACTGCCCGCCACCAGCAACAGCAGTGGCATCACGTCCATCGTTCTCGCCCGCCCTCTTTTTTCCGCGCGGTCTTCCGCTCGACCGTCGTAACCTGGCAATCATGAAACAGTGCACGCACGCCGACGCGCTGCCGCACCCCGAACCCGGCCCGCTCAGCGAGACGTGTCCGGAGTGCTTGGCGGAGGGCATGGATCCGGTACAACTTCGGCTGTGCCTCAGCTGCGGTCACGTCGGCTGCTGCGACTCCTCGCCGGGGCGACACGCGGCGGGGCACCACAAGGAGTCCGGCCATCCCGTGATGCGGACGCACGAGCCCGGGGAGACCTGGCGCTGGTGCTTCGTCGACCATGTCCTGGTGTGACTCCGGAAGACCCCGGCGGCGGACGGTTCGACCGTCTGACGTCTGGGTACGTCAACCCGGCGCGCGCTCTTCCCATTTGGGCCCGCCCAACCCCTAGACACGGAGCGTATCCACAGGTTTACTGTGAGTGACGACATGGGGTTGGGGTCCCGGGGACAGGACCGTCGAGAGCGCGATAGCGTCACCGCTGAACCACGTATCGCGTTACCCCGGGGGGGCGACCCTCGGCCCTGAAACGCTTGTACCACCATGGAGGTGAGGGTGTCCCAGATCGCAGGCGAGCCCGCGACCCAGGACTTCGTGGAAGTCCGGCTGCCGGCCGCGGGTGCCTACCTGTCGGTGCTGCGTACGGCCACGGCCGGTCTCGCGGCCCGTTTGGACTTCACCCTCGACGAGATCGAGGACCTGCGCATCGCGGTGGACGAGGCCTGCGCGATCCTGCTTCAGCAGGCCGTGCCCGGCTCGGTGCTCAGCTGTGTGTTCCGCCTCGTCGACGACTCACTCGAGGTCACTGTCTCGGCTCCGACCACGGATGGCCATGCCCCCTCGCGGGACACCTTCGCCTGGACCGTCCTGTCCGCCCTCGCGGGCAAGGTCTCCTCTGCCGTGGACAAGGACAAAACCGTTTCGATCAGCCTCTACAAACAGCGCGGCGCGGGACCCGGGCCGGCGTGAGGAGCGAGGACGGGCCGGTGCGGGACGAAGAGCGCAGCACACGAGAGCTGCCGGCCGAGGGCACGGGCACGAGCGGTCCGAGCGGGGCCCGGCGCATGGCGGACGGCATCGACGGCATCCCCGAGCAGGCCCGCCCGCACCCGGAGGACGACTCCACGGGGGCCGTCCTCCCGGGCGGCGGGCGGCTGGACCAAGGCGGTGCCGTGCGGAGCGCGCCTCCGGGCGGGGGGATCACCGCATCCCCTGTCCCAGGGGGTCCTCCCACTCACGCGAAGCCGAGAGTGGCGGAGGAGGCGAGGGCTCGGGGAAGGGCGACGGGCGGGACGATGAGCGAGCACGAGCGAGACTCCGAGCATCAGGCGCCGCGCGCGCACCACGGCTCCCCGGACCGCAGCGGGGCGCGCGAGATGTTCCTCAAACTGCGCACCCTGGGGGACGGCAGTCCGGAGTACGCGGAACTGCGCAATCAGCTGGTCCGTATGCACCTGCCGCTCGTCGAGCATCTCGCGCGCCGCTTCCGCAACCGCGGTGAGCCGCTGGACGACCTCACCCAGGTCGCCACGATCGGACTGATCAAGTCGGTCGACCGCTTCGACCCGGATCGCGGCGTGGAGTTCTCCACGTACGCGACCCCGACGGTCGTCGGCGAGATCAAGCGGCACTTCCGCGACAAGGGCTGGGCGGTGCGCGTCCCGCGCCGGCTGCAGGAGCTGCGCCTGGCGCTGACCACGGCCACGGCCGAGCTCTCGCAGCTGCACGGCCGCTCCCCCACGGTCCACGAGCTCGCCGAGAAGCTGGCGATCTCGGAGGAGGAGGTCCTGGAGGGCCTGGAGTCCGCCAACGCGTACTCCACGCTGTCCCTGGACGTCCCCGACACCGACGACGAGTCCCCGGCGGTCGCGGACACCCTCGGCGCGGAGGACGAGGCGCTGGAGGGCGTGGAGTACCGGGAGTCCCTCAAGCCGCTGCTGGAGGATCTCCCGCCGCGGGAGAAGCGGATCCTGCTGCTGCGGTTCTTCGGCAACATGACCCAGTCGCAGATCGCGCAGGAGGTCGGCATCTCCCAGATGCACGTCTCGCGGCTGCTGGCGCGCACGCTCGCGCAGCTGCGGGAGAAGCTCCTCGTCGAGGAGTGACGGCTACTTCTCCACGTTGCCGGGATTGCCGGGCCCGCGGATCCCGAGGGCCCGGGTCGTCTCGGGGTTCACGAGCAGGACGAGCGCCGTGACGGCCACGACCGCGAGGGCGATCCCGGCCGGAATGGCCATGCTGTCGGCCTGCAGCAGGTTGTAGGCCACCGGCAGCGCCAGGAGCTGGGTGATGACGGCAGGGCCGCGGCTCCAGCTGCGACGGCCGAGCAGCCCGCGTGCGGCGAGCAGCGGCAGCAGCGCGAGCACGACGAGCGTGATGCCTCCGGTCACCGCCTGCTGCCGGTCGTCCGGATGCCCCGTGAGGCCGAGGACGAGGATCCACACGCCGCCGACGACCAGCGCGAGCCCCTCCAGCGCGGCCAGCAGCGCGGCGTACGTCAGACGCCGGGGGCGGGGGCCGGTGGTTTCCTCGGTGGTGGGGGTCTGCTCACTGCTCACCCCTGCAGAGTAGCCCTCGTCGTACGCGCCTCCCGTAGCGAGGTTCACCCCTGCTCTCTTACCTGATCCCTACCTCGGTCTGGGCCCGGTACCCCCCAGTAGGTACGCTGCCAGTCATGCGTGCACTTCTCGTGGTCAATCCGGCGGCAACCACCACCAGTGCGCGCACGCGCGACGTACTGATCCACGCGCTCGCCAGCGAGATGAAGCTGGAGGCGGTCACCACCGAGTACCGCGGCCACGCGCGCGACCTGGGCCGGCAGGCGGCGGACAGCGAGGACATAGACCTGGTGGTCGCCCTCGGCGGCGACGGCACGGTCAACGAAGTGGTCAACGGCCTTCTGCACGCCGGCCCCGCCCCGGGGCGCCTCCCCGGCCTCGCCGTGGTCCCGGGCGGCTCCACCAACGTCTTCGCCCGCGCTCTCGGCCTGCCCAATGACGCCGTGGAGGCCACCGGCGCGCTGCTGGACGCCCTGCGCGACGGCAGCGAACGCACCGTCGGTCTGGGCCTGGCCTCGGGTACGCCCGGCACGGAGGACGAGACGGTGCCGGCCCGCTGGTTCACCTTCAACGCGGGGCTCGGCTTCGACGCCGGTGTGGTCGGCCGGGTGGAACAGCACCGCGAGCGCGGCCGGAAATCCACACATGCTCTTTACGTACGCCAGGTCGTGCGCCAGCTCCTCGGTGAGACCAACCGCCGGCACGGCATGATCACACTGGAGCGGGCCGGCGAGGATCCGATCACCGATCTGGTGCTGTCCATAGTCTCGAACACTTCGCCGTGGACGTTTCTGGGGAATCGCCCGATCTACGCGGCACCTAAGGCCTCGTTCGATACCGGCCTCGATCTCTTCGGTCTCAGCCGTCTGTCCACGGCGGCTGTTGCCCGGTATGGGACCCAGTTGCTCACTTCGTCCCCTGAGCGTGGACCCCATGGAAAACACGCCACTTCCCTGCACGACTTGACCGAGTTCACCTTGCATTCCAAGGTGCCGCTCCCCCTCCAGATGGACGGTGACCACCTGGGCCTGCGAACGAGCGTGACGTTCACAGGCGTACGCCGTGCACTGCGTGTGATTGTGTGAGCAGAACTGGCTAAAGTCCTTTCACTCGAACGTTTAGGCCAGGATCCACCCCATGGAAGTACGGCTGTGACCTAGTCGACACCGAAGAATCAAAAAAAACTTTCCAGAAGGGGTTGTATCCGCCGCTGAGGTTTGCGAGTCTCTACGTGGCGATCGGGACGGCCCGCAAGACCGGCCTCCACTGATCACCAGAATCCCTCTTCAACTCACAGGACCCACGCCAGGGAACCTGGCTGTCGGCCCTTCACTTGTTGAGGGATTCGTGAAAGCGTTCACATTCACAAGCAAGCCCTGCACGTAATACCAAGGAGAGGTAGCAGCCATGGACTGGCGTCACAACGCCGTTTGCCGCGAGGAAGACCCCGAGCTCTTCTTCCCCATCGGCAACACCGGTCCTGCGCTGCTGCAGATCGAGGAAGCCAAGGCCGTCTGCCGTCGCTGCCCGGTGATGGAGCAGTGTCTGCAGTGGGCGCTCGAGTCCGGCCAGGACTCCGGCGTCTGGGGTGGTCTCAGCGAGGACGAGCGCCGTGCCATGAAGCGCCGCGCCGCCCGCAATCGGGCTCGTCAGGCCTCCGCCTGACAACCCACCCCTGCTGACAGCCTGAGCTTGGCGGCGCGTACAGCGAGTACGCATCTCCCGCCCCCGAGCCGCAGCGCGCAGTTCCCCCGATGCGCTTAGCAAAGCAGCAACGAGCTTTGAGCCCCGGGCCACCAAGTGGCCCGGGGCTCAATGCTGTTCAGGGGGCCTTCGACTGAGGACCGTCGGCCGTTTCCTACTTCTGTGACGGCACCGGGATGTCGAGGATCACACGGGTGCCGCGCTCCGGTGCCGGGACCATGTCGAAGGTGCCGCCCAACTCGCCCTCCACCAGGGTCCGTACGATCTGCAGGCCGAGGTTGCCCGCGGTGTGCGGATCGAAGCCCTCCGGCAGGCCGACGCCGTCGTCCTGGACGGTGACCAGCAGTCGGGCCTCCTTGGTGGTGCCGCCGCGGACCGCCGACACCTCGACCGTGCCGGTGTCGCCCTCACGGAAGCCGTGCTCCAGGGCGTTCTGCAGAACCTCGGTCAGCACCATCGACAGCGGCGTGGCGACCTCGGCGTCGAGAATGCCGAAGCGGCCGGTGCGCCGGCCCGTGACCTTGCCCGGGGAGATTTCCGCGACCATGGCCAGGACACGGTCGGCGATGTCGTCGAACTCGACACGCTCGTCCAGGTTCTGAGAGAGCGTCTCGTGCACGATCGCAATCGAGCCGACACGTCGCACCGCTTCTTCGAGGGCCTCGCGGCCACGGTCGGACTCGATGCGCCGGGCCTGGAGACGGAGCAGGGCCGCCACCGTCTGGAGGTTGTTCTTGACCCGGTGGTGGATCTCCCGGATCGTCGCGTCCTTGGTGATCAACTCGCGTTCGCGGCGGCGGAGTTCGGTGACGTCGCGGAGCAGGACCAGCGAGCCGATGCGGGTGCCCTTGGGGCTGAGGGGGATCGCGCGGAACTGGATGACGCCGTCGGTGGCCTCGATCTCGAACTCGCGCGGCGCCCAGCCGCTGGCGACCTTGGCGAGCGCCTCGTCCACCGGGCCGCGGGTCGGGGCGAGTTCGGCGGTGGTCCTGCCCAGGTGCTGGCCGACGAGGTCGGAGGCGAGGCCGAGACGGTGGTAGGCGGAGAGGGCGTTCGGTGAGGCGTACTGGACGATGGCGTCGGCGTCGAGCCGGATCAGACCGTCGCCCACGCGGGGCAGGGCGTCCATGTCGAGCTGCTGGTTCGCGAACGGGAAGGAGCCGGCCGCGATCATCTGTGCGAGGTCGGAGGCGCTCTGCAGGTAGGTGAGCTCCAGGCGGCTCGGCGTACGCACGGTGAGGAGGTTGGTGTTGCGCGCGATGACACCGAGAACGCGTCCCTCCCGCCGCACGGGGATCGACTCGACCCGGACGGGGACCTCTTCGCGCCACTCGGGGTCGCCCTCGCGCACGATGCGGCCCTCGTCGAGGGCGGCGTCCAGCATGGGCCGGCGGCCTCGCGGGACGAGGTGGCCCACCATGTCGTCCTGGTACGAGGTCGGGCCGGTGTTGGGGCGCATCTGGGCGACCGAGACGTACCGGGTGCCGTCGCTGGTGGGGACCCACAGGACCAGGTCGGCGAAGGAGAGGTCGGAGAGCAACTGCCACTCCGAGACCAGCAGGTGCAGCCACTCGAGATCGGTGTCGTCGAGGGCGGTGTGCTGGCGTACGAGTTCGTTCATGGAGGGCACGTGTGCGAGCGTACCCGGGGGTTTGTACGGCTCTGAAATGTTCGGATCCCGTACGGGCCCGGAAACACCCGCGGGCCGCGGCGCCTGAGAGGGACCCTCAACCCTCCCGGCACCGCAGCCCGGAGCAACATCGGCCGTGGGGTGTGCGGTCCCGGTCGGCCGAAGGATGAGGACCCGGGGCAGTCAGGGCAGAGAGCCTCGGTTCCTCGGTCCGTCCTCCTGTGCGGGGAAGACGGAGGCTTGTCAGCGCTTCGCAGGCGCCCTCGTACGCATTGTGGACTAGACCACTAGGGGGTGTCCATGCGTTGGAGGCTGTTCGTTGTTGTTCTGTCTCCCGCGAATCGGACGTCCTGACGTCCACCACGCAGCCTAACCCGTGTGGGTTCCTGTGCGGGGCCAGATGGTCATGGCAATTTTCGCGACCGCCTCCAGTTCCTCCCGGCTCGCCCCGTCCCGCGCCTGTTGTGACATGCCCTGGACCATCACGCCGACATGACGAGCCAGGGCGGCGGCGTCGGTGTCCGGGGGCAGGACGCCGGCGGCGACATCGGCCCTGATGCGGCTCTCGAAAGCGGCGATGTTGGCGTTGCGGCGATCCCGCAGCGACTGCTCGACCTCGGCGTCCGAGCAGTTCATGGCGGCGTGGACGACGAGGCAGCCGTGCGGGTGGCCGGGTTCCGTGTACGCGGTGGCGGCCTCGCGCAGCGTGCGCTCGACGGCGGCCCGGGCGGTGGGTTCCTCGGCGAGGGCGCGGTCGGTGAACGAGCCGTGCCCCGTGCCGTATACGCGGACGACCTCCTCGAAGAGGGAGCGCTTGTCGCCGAAGGCCGCGTAGAGGCTGGGGGCGCCGATGTCCATGACGCGGGTGAGATCGGAGACGGACGTCGCCTCGTAGCCGTGCTCCCAGAAGGCCAGGAGGGCCTTCTCCAGCACGGTCTCGCGATCGAAGGAGCGGGGGCGGCCGCGAGGTCTGCCCTTGGCCTTGCCGTCTCCGGGACCTTTGGTCCCGCTCCCGCCGGAGTCCTTGGCCCTGCTCTCTCCGGCGTTCTCCACTCTCCGTGCATCCACGGTTCCGCGGCTCGCGGCCCTCGCGGTCCCGTCGTCGTCGTTCACCATGGGGTGCATTTTATAGCGGGCACTAGAGAAATGTCGGCGGGCTGCTGTACGGTCATTTCTGTAGCGACCACTAGGAAATTGCGAAGGGGGGCGCCGCCATGGGCGTGCTCACGGGCAGGACGGCACTCGTCACCGGGGCGAGCAGGGGTATCGGGCGTGGCATCGCCGAGCGGCTGGGGCGCGACGGCGCGCGGGTCGGGGTGCACTACGGCAGGAGCGAGACGGCGGCGAAGGAGACGGCCGCGGCGATCGAGGCGGCGGGCGGCTCGGCGTTCACGGTGGGCGTGGAGCTCGGAGTACCGGGCGACGCCGAAGCACTGTGGGAGGAGTTCGACCGGCACGCCGACGGGCTCGACATCCTGGTGAACAACGCGGGGATCGGGAAGACCCGGCCGATCGGGGAACTGGACGAGCGGGAGTACGACCAGGTCTTCGCGGTCAATGTGAAGGCGCCGTTCTTCATCCTCAAGCACGGCATGACGCGACTGCGGGACGGCGGCCGGGTCGTCAACATCTCGTCGGGCCTGGCCCGGACGGCGGCGATGCCGGACAACATGGCGTACGCGATGACGAAGGGCGCCCTGGACATCCTCTCGCGGGACCTGTCCAAGGTGCTGGGCCCTCGGGGCATCACGGTGAACTCGGTGGCGCCGGGGCTCATCGACACGGACAACACGGCCGAGCTGCTCCACGGCAGCGCCGACGGCTGGGCGAGGGCCGCGGCGATATCGGCCCTGGGCGGAGTGGGCGAGCCCGCCGAAGTCGCCGACGTGGTGGCCTTCCTGGTCTCGAACGAGGGCCGGTGGGTGACGGGGAGCTGGGTGGATGTGACGGGAGGTTCGCTCACCTAGAAGAGGCGCTGGCTCACGCGACGGCGATCAGGCCTGAGGTCACTCCCCCTGCACCCGTGAATCGCCCTTGGTTCAGCGCGTCTCCGTCACCTTCGCCAGGGCGCGCGGCGCGTCCGGGTCCTGACCGCGGGCGATGGTGACCTCGTAGGCGAGGAGTTGGAGGGGGATGATCTCCAGGACGGGCTGGACCTCTTCGGCCACACCGTCCGTCGGCAGGACGAAGCCGGCCGTCGCCTGCTCGACCTGATGCCTGGGGCCGATGACGACCAGGTCGGCGCCGCGGCCGCGCAGCCGGTCGAGGACGGGCTGGAGCGCTTCGCCGCCCTTGCCGTCGGTGACCACGGCGATGACCGGGGAGACGTTGTCGACCATGGCGAGCGGTCCGTGCAGCAGATCGGCGCCGGAGTAGGAGAGGGCGGGGATGTAGCTGGTCTCCATCAGCTTGAGGGCGGCCTCCTTGGCCGTGGGGTAGCCGTAGCCGCGCGAGGTGATCACCATGCGCTCGGCGAAGCGGTAGCGGGCGGCGAGGGTGCGCACCTCGTCCTGCCGGGCGAGCAGTTGCCCGGCGAGATCCGGCAGTACCTGCGCGGGCGCGCCGTCGCCGCCGCGCAGGCCCTCGACGAACAGGTAGAGCGCGAGGAGGGAGGCGGTGTAGGTCTTGGTCGCGGGGAGCGCCTTCTCCGGTCCGGCCATGATGTCGATGTGGTACTCGGAGACATCGGCGAGCGGTGAGTCGGGGTTGTTGGTGACGGCCAGGGTGATCGCGCCGGCCTCGCGGGCCGCCCGGGTCGAGGCGACCAGGTCCGGGGAGCCGCCGGACTGGCTGACGGTGACCACGAGGACGTCCGTGAGGTCGGGTCGGGCGCCGTAGGCCGTGGTGGTGGACATCGAGGTGAGTCCGCAGGGCAGGCCGAGGCGGATCTCCAGAAGGTACTTGGCGTAGAGGGCGGCGTTGTCGGACGTGCCGCGGGCGGTCAGCAGGACGAAGCGGGGTGCGCGGGCGGCGATCCGCCTGGCCACGTCCCGGACGGCGGGGGCGCCGTCGGCCAGGATCCGGCGCAGGACGGCGGGCTGCTCCGCCATCTCCCGGGCCATGGTCCGGCCCGGGAGTTCGCTGAGGGGGTCCGGTGTGGCGGCGGCGGTCATGGCGGGGTCCTTCCGTGGCACGGGTGACTGCAGCTCCCATTCCACTCCCCCGGGCCGGAGAACGCCCGCGCGGGACCGGCACTGTTCACCCGGTGGAGGCCTGGTCGGCACAGTCGTGCCGCCCGCTCGGGAGCGAGGGCGTACACCCTGGGAGCGGCGGCCCCGCTCTGTTAGATTGGTCTAAACCACATGCCCCTCGGGGGTCCAGTCCCAGTCGAGCATTCCTCTCAGATCGGCAGGCCCAGCGTGGAAGTTGTCATCGTTCCGGACGCCAAGGCGGGCGGCGAGCTCATCGCCGAGGCCATGGCCCAGCTGCTCCGGCGCAAGCCCGAGGCGCTGCTCGGCGTGGCCACGGGCTCGACGCCGCTGCCCGTGTACGAGGCGCTGGCGGCCAAGGCGCGCTCCGGTGCCGTGGACGTCACGGGGGCACGGATCGCGCAGCTCGACGAGTATGTGGGACTGCCCGCCGACCATCCGGAGTCGTACCGCTCGGTGCTGCGGCGTGAGGTGCTGGAGCCGCTCGGGATCGGGATGGGCCGGTTCACGGGACCGGACGGTGCGGCCGAGGACGTGCAGGACGCGTGCGAGGCGTACGACAAGGCGCTGTCGGACGCCGGGGGTGTGGACCTTCAGCTGCTCGGGATAGGGACCGACGGGCACATAGGGTTCAACGAGCCGTGCTCGTCGCTGGCGTCGCGGACCCGGATCAAGACGCTGACCCAGCAGACCCGGATCGACAACGCGCGGTTCTTCGACGGCGACATCGACCAGGTGCCGCATCACGTGATCACGCAGGGCATCGGCACCATCCTGGAGGCCCGGCACCTGGTGCTGCTCGCCACCGGCGAGGGCAAGGCGGACGCGGTCGCGGCGACGGTGGAGGGGCCGGTCGCCGCGGTGTGCCCCGCGTCCGCGCTCCAGCTCCACCCGCACGCGACCGTCGTCGTCGACGAGGCCGCCGCGTCGAAGCTGAAGCTCGCGGACTACTTCCGGCACACGTACGTCAACAAGCCGGAGTGGCAGGGGATCTAGGGCCTGCCCTCCCGAGTCCCAGTCGCTCGCGTCCCTGCCGCTGGAGCCCCGGTCGCCGGGACCCTGCCGTTCGGGTCACGCCGCAGTCGCGGGGGCCCCGGCCTCCAGTACGTCGTCCTCGGCCGGCTCGTCCTGGGCGCGCAGGCCGGCCACCCAGAGCGGCATCAGCCGGTGGACGACGAGGACGGCGATGAGCAGGGGCGCGGCGTAGGCCTTCGGGGCGTCGCCGGCGACGCCGCCCGTGATCAGCAAGGAAACCGCCACCGCTGCCAGGAGCAGGGTCGTCATGCGGTGGGCGCGGGCCAGGACGCGGCTGCGTTCCGCCGACTGCCTCTCGTCCAGGACGTGTTCGCGCAGCTCCAGCAGGCCCCTGGTTGCACCGTTGATGACGCCGGTCGCGACCATCCAGGGGAGCAGCAGTACGGCCATCACGGCGACGGGCCACAGCGGCTCGCCCTCGGTGAGGAAGAAGTGGGTCATCAGTCCGCCGATGGCCACGGTGAGGGTGATGTGCGCCGCGACGGCCAGACGCCGGCGTGCCGCCGTGGCGTACCAGGCCTGGCCCCGGCGGTCGTTCATCAGCCGCAGCATGCTCCGGTCGTAGCGGGTCAGGTGTGTCGTCGTCATGGCTGGTTCCTCCCGTAGACCTCGTCCGTGAGCGGGCGGAACGGTTCGAGGGAGAACACGGCCTCGACCGGCAGGCCGAAGAACTTCGAGATCTTCAGCGCCAGGTCGAGGCTCGGGTTGTACTGCCCCCGCTCGATGTAGCCGATGGTCTGGTAGTGGGCTCCCACTGCCTCGGCCAGGCTCTGGCGCGACACCTTCCGTTCGGCACGCACCATGGCCAACCTGTTGTGCACCTGCTCGCTCATGTATAAGAAGTACTACATCTGGATGGAGCCTTACAACCCCGAGATCCCGGCGAGCCCGGTGATCACCTCGGCTGCCGCCCGGCCGCAGACGCGGGCCGCGCCATGGGTGGCGATGTGCAGGGCGCCGCGCGGGGCGGCCTGGGGGACGCCCATCTCGACCACGACGGTGTCGGGGCGGGCCGCCAGCAGGGTGTCGAGGGCGGAGGCCATCCAGGGGTGGCGGTGTTCGTCGCGGACGACGGCGACGATGCGGCGCGGACCGGCCGCCTCGAGGGCCGCCCGTCCGGCGCTCGCGCCGCTCTCGTCGTCCTTGCCGGCCTCGGCGGAGTAGCTGCCGGTCACGGTGCCCGGCAGGAGGTGGAGGAGTTCCGCTGCGACGCCCCAGGGGGTCTCGTCGCCGACCGCGATGTTGGCGACGGGGGTGAGGGCGGCGACGTAGGGCGGTTCGGTGAGGGGCTTGAAGCTCTCCGGGCGCTCCAGGCCCGGGGCGACGGTGACCGTGAGGGCGCGGCGGGCGGCCCGCAGGCCGATGTCGTCGCCGTGTGCGTCCTCGGGTGAGCGGGCCGCAGTGCCCGTCCAGCGGGCCAGTGCCCGTACCCGCTCCGCGGCGTCGGCGAGGCGTTCCTCGGGGAGTTCGCCCGTGCGTACCGCCGCGACCAGGGCGTCGCGCAGCCGCAGTACGGTCGCGTCGTCGGCCAGGCCGCCGCCCACGCAGATCGCGTCGGCGCCGGCGGCGACGGCGAGGACGCTGCCGCGTTCGATGCCGTAGGTGCCGGCGATGGCCCGCATCTCCATGCCGTCGGTGACGATGAGGCCGTCGTAGCCGAGTTCGCCGCGCAGCAGGCCGGTCAGGATGCGCCGGGAGAGGGTGGCCGGCTGGTCGGGGTCCAGGGCCGGGACCAGGATGTGGGCGCTCATCACGGCCCGGGTGCCGGCGGCGATGGCGGCGCGGAACGGGGTCAGTTCGCGCTCGGTGAGGACGTCCGCGGGGACGTCGATGCGCGGGAGGGAGTGGTGGGAGTCGACGGCCGTGTCGCCGTGGCCGGGGAAGTGCTTGGTGCAGGCGGCGACTCCGGCGGACTGCAGGCCCGACACATAGGCCGCGGTGTGCCGGGCGGCCAGGTCGGTGTCGGCGCCGAAGGAGCGGACACCGATCACCGGGTTGGACGGGTTGGAGTTCACGTCGGCGGAGGGGGCCCAGTTGAGGTTCACGCCGCAGGAGGCGAGGCGGCGGCCCAGTTCGTGGGCGACGGCTCGCGTCAGCTCGACGTCGTCGACCGCGCCGAGCGCGTGGTTGCCCGGGAAGGAGGAGCCGGACCGCACCTCCAGGCGGGTCACGTCACCGCCTTCCTCGTCGATCGCGACCAGGACGTCGTCGCGCTCGGCCCGCAGCTGCGCGGTGAGTGCGGCCAGTTGGCCGGGCGAGGCGATGTTGCGGCCGAACAGGCCGACGGAGGCGAGGCCCTCGCCGAGCCGGCGCAGCAGCCAGTCGGGGGCGGTGGTGCCGGTGAAGCCGGGCTGGAGAACCGTCAGGGCGTCACGCGTGAGCGTGTCGGCACCGCTGGCGAGTGTCGTCATCGGGTGGGGTCATCCCTTCACGGCGCCCGCGGTCAGGCCCGCGGCCATCTTGCGCTGGACGAGGAGGAAGAGGGCGACGATGGGCACGGCCATCATCGTGGCGCCGGCCATCATCGGGGCGTATTCGGTGCCGTGCTTGGTGGTGAAGTTGCCGAGCCAGACGGTCGCGGTCTGGTTCTTCTGGCTGAGCAGCATCAGGGCGTAGAGGTACTCGTTCCAGGCCTGGATGAAG
This sequence comes from Streptomyces sp. NPDC057099, assembly GCF_042671245.1. Taxonomy (NCBI): domain Bacteria; kingdom Bacillati; phylum Actinomycetota; class Actinomycetes; order Kitasatosporales; family Streptomycetaceae; genus Streptomyces; species Streptomyces sp. NPDC057099. The sequence continues at coordinate 49,852 of NZ_JBHUTX010000032.1, read as the reverse complement.
CCGTAGACCGAGGTGGCGACCATGCCGGGGGCCAGGAGCGGGAAGACGACCCGGAGGAAGGCGCCGGTGCGGGAGCAGCCGTCGACCATGGCCGCCTCCTCCAGTTCCTTCGGGATGTTGACGATGAAGCCGCGCAGCGTCCACACCGTGAACGGCAGGACGAAGGTCAGGTAGGTGATGATGAGGCCGGTCAGCCGGTCGTACTGGCCCAGGTCGTTGAGCAGCAGGAACACCGGGATGATCATGGCGACCAGCGGGACCATCTGGACCGCCAGGATGCCCACGATCACGATCTTCCGGCCGCGGAAGGCGAACCGGGAGATGGCGAGCGCGGCCAGCAGCCCGACGACCATGCCGATGACGACGACCGCCAGCGACACCACCAGGCTGCGGCCCACCGGGCCCCAGAAGTCGGCGATGTCCAGCGCCCGGCCGAAGTTGGCGAAGGTGATGCCGGTGGGCAGCAGGCTCGGGTCCGGGTCGATGGCGTCCTTGGCGGGCTTGAACGCCGTGTTGAGCATCCAGTAGAGCGGGAAGCCGGCGACGACGAAGACCAGGAGGCCGAGGAGGTTCCAGCCGAGCCGCGACCTACGGCGGCCGGCTCCGGCGAGCGTGCTCATTCGACCTCTCCGATCTTCAGCATCTGCCGCATGTAGACGGCGACCACGCCGAGCAGCAGCAGGACGGTGATCAGCGCGATGGCCGAGCCCTGCGCGTAGTCGTTGACCACGAAGGCCCGGTCGTAGGAGTAGGTGTTGAGGACCTGGAACTCCGGCTCGGGGTGGCCGTTGCGCATGACGAACACCTGCGGGAAGACGCCCATGTCCCAGATGACCGACAGGGTCGTGAGCATCACGATGATCGGCTTGAGGACGGGCAGGGTGACGTAGCGGAAGACGCCCCAGGAGCCGGCGCCGTCCAGGCGGGCCGCCTCCTCCAGTTCCTTGGGGACCTGGGTGAGACCGGCGCTGAGCGTGATCACCACGAACGGCACGGCTCCCCACACCACCAGCAGCATGATCACGGCCAGGCCCTGGGGCCCGCTCGCGAACCAGTTGTGGCCGATCATCTCCACGCCGGGCAGCTTGCTGAGCAGCGCGTTGAGGACGCCGTAGTCCGAGTCGAAGAGCCACTTGAAGACCGTGGTCGCCACGATCACCGGCATGCCCCAGCTCGCCACCAGCACGATGTTGATGAGCACCTTCAGCCAGCCGGAGACCCGCTGGAGCAGCAGGGCGAGCGCCATGCCGATCACCATCGTGAAGACGACGGCTCCGGCCGCGAAGACGATGGTGCGCAGGACGACGGCCCAGAACTCGCCGTCGCCCAGCACCTTGGCGAAGTTGTCGAACCCGACCGACTCGGCCGGCTGGAAGCCCCACAGCTGGGACTGCCCGAACTTCTGGAAGGACAGGGTGACCAGCCGGGCCAGCGGATAGCCCATGACCAGGGCGAGGATCAGCAGGCAGGGCGCGAGCAGCAGCCAGGGGGCCGTGGCCCCGCCCGACGGCCGCTTCACCCGTGGCGGATCGTCGGAAGGGGGTGGCGGTACCTGCCGCGATGGCGGCACCTTGGCGGGGGTGGTGGTGTCTGCGGCACTCATCGCGTGCTCCTCGGCGCTCCCTCAGGTCTGGCGACGGCGGGGCTCAGCCCGGTGAGGGAGCCCCGCCCGTAGGTCACTTGGTGTTGATGACCTTGTCGATCGCGGCGTCCGCGTCCTTGGCGGCGGCCTCGACCGACTTCTTGCCGGTGCCGATGCTCTGCAGCATGGTCTGCAGGATCTGCGCCTTCTCGACCTGGCCCCAGCCGGGGGCCATCGGGACGAACCAGTTGGACTCGGCCGCGGTGGCGGGGACCGCCGTCGCCGGGTCGTTCTTCAGCGTCGCGAGGTCGGTCTTGTTGTTGGGCAGATTGCCCTTGGCCATCAGGCCCTTCTGCCCGGAGGAGCCGGTGTAGGCGTTGATCCACTCGGCGGCCAGGGCCTGCGCGTCGGACTTCACCGGCACGGCGAGGTCGGAGCCGCCCAGGAAGACGGGCATGTTCTTGCCGGACGGGCCGGGCATCACGAAGTTCTCGAGGTTGCCCTTGAGCTTGCCGGTCTTGTCGTTCTTCGGGTCCTCGGCGGTCGCGCCCTCCCAGGCGGCGGCGAAGATCATGGAGGACTTGCCCTGGCCGTAGACGATGTAGCGGTCGGACTCGTCCTTGGTCTTGTCGCCGTGCATGTAGGAGTCGACGACCTTCTTGAACTCCGTCAGGCCCTTGAGGGACTCGGGCGAGGAGAGAGAGGCCTTCCACTGGCCGCCCGACTCGGTGGCGATGGCGCCGCCGGCGTCGTAGACGAAGGACATGGCCGCGTACCAGTCGCGGGTCGGCTGGTACCAGGCGTTGTACTTGCCGCCCTCCTTCTTCTGGATCTTGTCCAGGGCGGCGGTCAGTTCCTTGTAGGTCTTCGGGGGCGTCTTCACCCCGACCGAAGCCGCGATGCCCTTGCGCCAGTTGGCGACGCGGCCGCCGGCGTAGTACGGGACGCCGTAGGTCTTGTCCTCGTAGGTGACCGAGGCCTTGAGGCCGTCCAGCCAGGCGTCGGAGTTGTCGAACTTCGCCGGGTCCAGGGGAGCGAAAGCGCCCTTGACCATGTAGCCGAGCATCTCGGTGTTGCCCATCTCGACCACGTCGGGGGCCTTGTCGGTGGCGAGGACGGCGTCGAGCTTGGCGTTCTTGTCGGGCCAGCCGTAGTACTCGTGGTTGATCTTGAGGCCGGGGTGCTTCTTCTGCACCGCGGCGTCGGCGGCCTTCACCAGCTGCGGCCAGTTGTTCTGGGCGTCGACGGTGAGCCAGACGGTCAGCTCCTTGGCGTCCGCGCCGCCCTTGTCCGAACCACCGCCCTCGCCCCCGCACGCCGCGATGGAGACCATCATGCCCGCGATACCGATCGCGGATATCAGCTTGCGCTTCACGCCACCCTCCTCAGCCTGGACCATTGGTGTAGACCAGTAGGGAGGAGCTTGGCCCGGACCAGGGGGCCTGTCAAGAGTCCCGATAAGGCTCTGACCAGCCGTTATGCGACCTACATATGCAGGGTCCTTTAAGTAATAAGCCAGCGAAAAGCCGACTGCACACGCCATACTTCGGGTAGACCACTGGACGTGGTGGACTAGACCAAAAGCGGCGCCGACGGTATACAAGTGGGATCGTGTCGGCGGACCGAGCCGGGAAGGCGGAGCATGAGCACCGACGTCAGCAGTGCGGAGAACGAGAGCGGGGCGCCCGTCCGTACCGCACGCGTGCCCAAGTACTACCGCCTGAAGAAGCACCTGCTCGACATGACGGACACGCAGGCGCCCGGCACGCCGGTCCCGCCCGAGCGCACGCTGGCCGCGGAGTTCGACACCTCGCGCACGACCGTGCGCCAGGCGCTGCAGGAGCTGGTCGTCGAAGGCCGTCTGGAGCGCATCCAGGGCAAGGGCACGTTCGTCGCCAAGCCGAAGGTCTCCCAGGCGCTGCAACTGACCTCGTACACCGAGGACATGCGCGCCCAGGGCCTCGAACCCACCTCGCAGCTGCTGGACATCGGCTACATCACCGCCGACGACCGCCTCGCCGGCCTGCTCGACATCGCGCCCGGCGGACGCGTACTGCGCATCGAGCGGCTGCGCATGGCCAACGGCGAACCGATGGCCATCGAGACCACCCACCTCTCCGCCAAGCGCTTCCCGGCGCTGCGGCGGTCGCTGGTGAAGTACACGTCCCTGTACACCGCGCTCGCCGAGGTCTACGACGTCCATCTCGCGGAGGCCGAGGAGACCATCGAGACCTCGCTGGCCACCCCGCGCGAGGCCGGCCTGCTCGGCACGGACGTCGGCCTGCCGATGCTGATGCTGTCCCGGCACTCGCTGGACCGGGACGGACAGCCGGTGGAGTGGGTGCGGTCGGTGTACCGGGGGGACCGCTACAAGTTCGTGGCCCGGCTGAAGCGGCCCGTCGAGTAGCGCACGCCGCGGACCGCTGGTCGGCCCGGGTTTCTATTGGGTACCGCATTGCGGACGAGGGGTTCCGTTCCCGCCGCACCCTGACCTAGATTGCCTGCGCATTACACAGGTGATCACTGAGGGGACGGAGTCGCTGGATGTCGCAAGCCCCAGAAGCCAGTAGAGGGCCGGTGGTGACGCCGATGCGGGTCGTCATCGCCCTCTGCCTCGTAGCGCCCTTCGTGGCCATGCTGTGGGTCGGCTCGTACGCCAAGACCGACCCGGCCTTCATCGGGATCCCGTTCTTCTACTGGTACCAGATGGCGTGGGTGCTCATCTCCACCGCGCTGACGATGACCGCGTACAAGCTGTGGCAGCGTGACCAGCGCGCCCGTAAGGAAGGTGCGCGGTGAAGGACGGCGTGAACGGCGTCGCACTCGCCGTCTTCATCTTCTTCTTCCTGCTCGTCACGGTCATGGGCTTCCTGGCCTCGCGATGGCGCAAGGCCGAGAACGAGAACAGCCTCGACGAGTGGGGCCTGGGCGGCCGGTCGTTCGGCACCTGGGTCACCTGGTTCCTGCTCGGCGGCGACCTGTACACGGCGTACACCTTCGTGGCCGTACCGGCGGCGATCTACGCGGCGGGCGCGGCCGGCTTCTTCGCGGTGCCGTACACGATCCTGGTCTACCCGCTGATCTTCACCTTCCTCCCCCGCCTGTGGTCGGTCTCCCACAAGCACGGGTACGTGACGACGTCCGACTTCGTGCGCGGCCGCTTCGGCTCCAAGGGCCTGTCGCTGGCCGTGGCCGTCACCGGCATCCTCGCGACCATGCCGTACATCGCGCTCCAGCTCGTCGGCATCCAGGCCGTGCTGGACGTGATGGGCGTCGGCGGCGGCGAGGACACCAACTGGTTCATCAAGGACCTGCCGCTGCTGATCGCGTTCGGCGTGCTGGCGGCCTACACGTACTCCTCGGGCCTGCGGGCCCCGGCGCTGATCGCCTTCGTCAAGGACACCCTGATCTACATCGTCATCGCGGTGGCGATCATCTACATCCCGATCAAGCTGGGCGGCTTCGACGAGATCTTCGCCAGGGCGGGCGACGCGTACAGCCAGACCAACCCGGCTACGGGCGCGCCGCGCGGTGCGCTGGTGCCGCCGGAGGCGGGGCAGTGGACGTACGCCACGCTGGCGCTCGGCTCGGCGCTCGCGCTGTTCATGTACCCGCACTCGATCACGGCGACGCTGTCCTCGCGCAGCCGTGAGGTGATCCGCCGCAACACCACCATCCTGCCGCTGTACTCGCTGATGCTGGGTCTGCTCGCGCTGCTCGGCTTCATGGCGATCGCGGCCGGGATCAAGGTGCAGAACGGGCAGCTGGCGATCCCGCAGCTCTTCGAGACGATGTTCCCGGACTGGTTCGCCGGCGTGGCGTTCGCGGCGATCGGCATCGGAGCGCTCGTGCCGGCGGCCATCATGTCCATCGCGGCCGCGAACCTCTTCACCCGCAACATCTACAAGGACTTCATCAAGCCGGACGCCACGCCGGCGCAGGAGACCAAGGTCTCCAAGCTGGTCTCCCTGCTGGTGAAGGTGGGCGCGCTGGCCTTCGTCCTCACCATGGACAAGACCGTCGCCATCAACTTCCAGCTGCTGGGCGGCATCTGGATCCTGCAGACCTTCCCGGCCCTGGTCGGCGGCCTGTTCACCCGCTGGTTCCACCGCTGGGCGCTGCTCGCGGGCTGGGCGGTCGGCATGATCTACGGAACGGCCGCCGCGTACGGGGTCGCCTCGCCGACCCAGAAGCACTTCGGCGGCTCCTCGAAGGAGATCCCCGGCATCGGTGAGATCGGCTACATCGGCCTCACGGCGTTCGTGCTGAACGTGGTGGTGACGGTGGTCCTCACCTTCGTCCTGAAGGCCCTCAAGGCCCCCGACGGCATCGACGAGACCAAGCCGGAGGACTACACCGCCGACGCGGGCGACCCGGGGGTCCAGGTCGAGCTCCCGCCCGCCACCGCGGGCTCCGCCCACTAGGAACGACTCGAACCGACTGGGCACGTACGCCCGCAGCGGGCCGCCGGTGATCGACCACCCCGGCGGCCCGCTCTCGTACACACTCACGCCATGGACACTCTGATCCGGCGCGTGCAACCCACCGAGTACGGCCCCCTCGGCGAGCTGACGGCCCACGCCTACCTCACCGACGGGCTCCTCGACTTCGGCCAGAGCGACGAGTACCTCCACGAACTGCGGGACGTCGCCAAACGGGCGGCCGCGGCCGACGTCCTGGTCGCCGTCGAGAACGACACCCTCCTCGGCGGCGTCACCTTCGTACCGTCCGGCGGCCCCATGGCCGACATAGCCGGCCCGGGAGAGGCCGAGATACGGATGCTCGCGGTCTCGCACGCCGCCCGCGGCCGCGGCACCGGTGAGGCCCTCGTGCGCGCCTGCGTCGACCGCGCACGGGCCACGCCCGGCTGCCTGCGCATCGTGCTGTCGACCCAGCGCACCATGCGCACAGCCCACCGCATCTACGAACGCCTGGGTTTCACCCGCACTCCCGAGCGGGACTGGAAGCCGATCCCGCACCTGGCGGACATCACTCTCCTCACCTACCAGTTGACACTCTGAAACCAGCGCGACACAACATCTGGGGGTGTCACCCGAACCCAGCACAAGATGTATGCTCGTGCTCGCTGTCGCCGCAGGGGAATCCGGTGCGAATCCGGAACTGTCCCGCAACGGTGTACTTGTGCGTATCCGCCCTCAAAGCGGAGCGCGCACGCTTCAGTCCGAGGACCTGCCGACAGCGCGCCCGGCCGTCCGGCCGGGGTGCCCTGACGTCCGGGCCTCGTGGAATGGGCCGGTGGACGCGACGCCGTGTGCGCTCGTGTGCTGCCCCCTGCCCTGCGCGAGGCCCCTTGCCGAGCGAGGGAGAGCCCCACGTGACCATCGCGCCAGCCGAACCGGTCTCAGCTGCCGAAGAAGAGCACGACGGTCCCGGTGCCGCGCTGCTGCGGACCCTGACCGAGCTGACCGCCGATCTCCCCGACGCCGACCCGGGCCGGGTCGCCGCCGCCGCGTTGCGCGGCCGGTCCGCGCGGGGGGCCGTGCAGGAGGTCATCGCGGAGCTGCGCGAGCTCGCGACGGAGTCGGCCGCGGGCCTCATCTCCGAGGACCCGGCCTACTCCCGGCTGGCCGCCCGTCTGCTGACGATCGGCATCCGTGAAGAGGCCGCCTCGCAGGGTGTCACGTCTTTCACCGAGTCCGTCGCGGTCGGCCACCGCGAGGGTCTGATCGCCGACCGGACCGCCGAGTTCGTGCGCCTGCACGCCGCCCGGCTCGACGCGCTGATCGACCGGGCCGCCGACGACCGCTTCGGCTACTTCGGCCTGCGGACGCTGCACAGCCGCTACCTGCTCCGCCACCCGATCACCCGCAAGGTCGTCGAGACGCCCCAGCACTTCATGCTGCGCGTCGCCGCCGGCCTCGCCGAGGACGACACGGCACAGTCCGTCGACGAGGTCGCCGCGCTCTACGGGCTCATGAGCCGGCTCGACTACCTCCCCTCCTCCCCCACCCTCTTCAACTCCGGCACCCGGCACCCCCAGATGTCGTCCTGCTACCTCCTGGACTCCCCGAAGGACGAGCTGGACTCGATCTACGACCGGTACCACCAGGTGGCGCGGCTGTCGAAGCACGCGGGCGGCATCGGGCTGTCGTACTCCCGTATCCGTTCCCGCGGTTCGCTGATCCGCGGCACCAACGGCCACTCCAACGGCATCGTCCCGTTCCTGAAGACCCTCGACGCCTCGGTCGCCGCCGTGAACCAGGGTGGCCGCCGCAAGGGCGCCGCCGCGGTGTACCTGGAGACCTGGCACTCCGACATCGAGGAGTTCCTGGAGCTGCGCGACAACACCGGTGAGGACGCCCGCCGTACGCACAACCTGAACCTCGCGCACTGGGTGCCGGACGAGTTCATGCGGCGGGTCAACGCCGACGGGCCGTGGTCGCTGTTCTCCCCCTCGGACGTGCCCGAGCTGGTCGACCTGTTCGGCGAGGAGTTCGACGCCGCGTACCGGGAGGCCGAGGCGAAGGGCCTGGCGCGGAAGACCCTGCCCGCCCGTGAGCTGTACGGCCGCATGATGCGCGCCCTGGCGCAGACCGGCAACGGCTGGATGACCTTCAAGGACGCCGCCAACCGCACCGCCAACCAGACGGCCGAGCCGGGCCACGTCGTCCACTCCTCCAACCTCTGCACGGAGATCCTGGAGGTCACCGACGACGGGGAGACGGCGGTCTGCAACCTGGGGTCGGTCAACCTCGGCGCCTTCGTCGACCGGGCCCGCGGGGACATCGACTGGGAGCGGCTGGACGAGACCGTCCGTACGGCCGTGACCTTCCTCGACCGTGTCGTGGACATCAACTTCTACCCGACCGAGCAGGCGGGCCGCTCCAACGCCCGCTGGCGTCCGGTCGGCCTCGGGGCCATGGGCCTGCAGGACGTCTTCTTCAAGCTGCGCCTGCCCTTCGACTCGCCCGAGGCCAAGGCGCTCTCCACCCGGATCGCCGAGCGCGTCATGCTCGCCGCGTACGAGGCCTCCGCCGACCTGGCCGAGCGCAACGGCCCGCTGCCGGCCTGGGAGAAGACCCGTACGGCCCGGGGCGTGCTGCACCCCGACCACTACGACGTGGAGCTGACCTGGCCCGAGCGCTGGGCGGCCCTGCGCGAGCGCATCGCCGCGACCGGCATGCGCAACTCCCTGCTCCTCGCCATCGCGCCCACGGCCACCATCGCCTCCATCGCGGGCGTGTACGAGTGCATCGAGCCGCAGGTGTCCAACCTGTTCAAGCGCGAGACGCTGTCGGGTGAGTTCCTCCAGGTCAACTCCTACCTGGTGGACGAGCTCAAGCGGCTCGGCGTGTGGGACGCCCGCAGCCGGGAGGCACTGCGCGAGGCCAACGGCTCGGTGCAGGAGTTCGCCTGGATCCCCGCGGACGTACGGGCGCTCTACCGCACGGCGTGGGAGGTCCCGCAGCGCGGTCTGATCGACATGGCGGCGGCCAGGACCCCGTTCCTGGACCAGTCCCAGTCCCTGAACCTCTTCATGGAGACGCCGACCATCGGCAAGCTCTCCTCGATGTACGCGTACGCCTGGAAGGCCGGGCTGAAGACGACGTACTACCTGCGCTCGCGCCCGGCGACCCGCATCGCCCGCGCCGCCCGGGCCCAGGCGCAGCCTGAGAAGACCATCCCCGTGCAGCAGACGGCCGACCCCGACGCGGTCGCCTGCTCCCTGGAAAACCCCGAGTCCTGCGAGGCCTGCCAGTAATGACCACCCAGAATCTCCTCGACCCCGGCTTCGAGCTCACCCTGCGTCCCATGCGCTACCCGGACTTCTACGAGCGCTACCGGGACGCCATCAAGAACACCTGGACCGTGGAGGAGGTCGACCTCCACTCGGACGTCGCCGACCTCGCCAAGCTGTCCCCGATGGAGCAGCACCTGATCGGCCGGCTGGTCGCCTTCTTCGCGACGGGCGACTCGATCGTCGCGAACAACCTGGTGCTGACGCTGTACAAGCACATCAACTCCCCCGAGGCGCGGCTCTACCTGAGCCGGCAGCTTTTCGAGGAGGCCGTGCACGTCCAGTTCTATCTGACGCTGCTGGACACCTATCTCCCGGACCCGGAGGACCGCGCCGCCGCGTTCGACGCGGTGGAGAACATCCCCTCCATCCGCGAGAAGGCCGGGTTCTGCTTCAAGTGGATGGACTCGGTGGAGAAGCTGGACCGGCTGGAGACCCAGTCCGACCGCCGCCGCTTCCTGCTGAACCTGATCTGCTTCGCCGCGTGCATCGAGGGCCTGTTCTTCTACGGCGCCTTCGCCTACGTCTACTGGTTCCGCAGCCGGGGCCTGCTGCACGGCCTGGCCACCGGCACCAACTGGGTGTTCCGCGACGAGACGATGCACATGTCCTTCGCCTTCGAGGTGGTCGACACCGTCCGCAAGGAGGAGCCGGAGCTCTTCGACGACCAGCTCGAGCAGCAGGTCACGGACATGCTGCGGGAGGCCGTCGAGGCCGAGCTGCAGTTCGCGCGCGACCTGTGCGGTGACGGCCTCCCGGGCATGAACACCGAGTCGATGCGGCAGTACCTGGAGTGCGTCGCCGACCAGCGGCTCAGCCGGCTCGGCTTCGCTCCGGTGTACGGCTCCGAGAACCCCTTCTCCTTCATGGAGCTCCAGGGCGTTCAGGAGCTGACCAACTTCTTCGAGCGCCGTCCCTCGGCGTACCAGGTGGCGGTGGAGGGCACCGTCGACCTGGACGAGGAGTTCTGAGCCCGCTCGCTCTCCCTGACCTCCTGGGCCTCCCTGATCTGACGGTCGACGCGCCTGTCGCGCGCGATGCCGATCACTGACGGGAGGACCAGGAGGACCAGCGTCCCGAGTACGAAGATCATTGCGATGAGTGTCTGTGCCTGGTTCGTTTCCATGGACACCACTGTCGCGCCGATGACTCCTTACCGTCAGTGGCAGTACTGCCGTAGACCCTCGAATTACTGCCACGGGCGAGGCACACTGGAGACATGCTCCAGAACGTGGCCGTCGTCCTGCTCGACGGCGTGAATCCCTTCGAACTGGGTGTGGTGTGCGAGGTCTTCGGCACCGACCGCAGCGACGACGGCCTGCCGGTCTACGATTTCGCGGTCGCCTCGGCCGAGGGCCCGGCGCTGCGCATGAACTCGGGCGTCTCCCTCCAGGTCGAGCACGGCTTGGAGCGGCTGGAGACGGCCGATCTGATCGCGGTGCCGGCCGGGCACAGCTACGCGTCCCGTGAGTTCCCGCCGGAGCTGCTGGACGCCCTGCGGCGCGGGGTCGCCCGCGGCTCCCGGGTGCTCAGCGTCTGCTCCGGCGCCTTCGTGCTGGCCGCCGCCGGGCTGCTGGACGACCGCCGCTGCGCCGTGCACTGGAAGCACGCGCGGGACCTCGCCCGGCAGTACCCCCGGGCGGTCGTGGAGCCGGACGTGCTCTACGTCGACGAGGACCCGGTGATCACCTCCGCCGGCACGGCCGCGGGGATCGACGCCTGCCTTCACCTGGTGCGCAAGGAGCAGGGCACCGAGGTCGCCAACAAGATCGCCCGGCGGATGGTGGTGCCGCCGCACCGTGACGGCGGCCAGGCCCAGTACATCGAGCGCCCGCTGCCGCACTCCGAGGGGGACACGATCGGCGACGTGCTGTCGTGGATGGAACGCCACCTCGACGAGGAAGTCACCGTCGAGCAGTTGGCCGCCCACGCCCACATGTCCCCGCGCACCTTCGCCCGCCGCTTCCAGCAGGAGACGGGGACGACTCCCTACCGCTGGGTCCTGCGCCAGCGGGTGCTGCTGGCCCAGCGGCTGCTGGAGGCGACGGACGAGACGATGGACGCGATCGCCGGCCGAACGGGGTTCGGCAACGCGGCCACGCTGCGCCATCACTTCGTCCGGGCGGTGGGCACCACGCCGAACGCCTACCGGCGCACGTTCAGGGGCCCCGAAGCGGCCTGACGATCACCGTCCGTCACCTCCGCACCGGCCGCAGCAGCAGGTCGTCGGGCCGGAGCGTGATGCCGACGCGCGTGCCGTCGTTCGAACCGGCCACCTGCTCGAAGCGGTACCTGGCGGCCAGCGCCGCCGTGATCAGCGTCAGCTGGGCCATCGAGAAGTGGTCGCTCGGACACTTGCGGTTGCCCGTGCTGAACGGGCTCATGGCGTGCTTCGGGATGTCCTTGACCCGGTCCGGCAGCCAGCGATCGGGGTCGAACTCCAGGTTCCGCTCGTACGACTTCGCGTCGCGCTGGATCGCGTACGGGCTGTAGACGATGTCCGCCCCGGCCGGAATCCGGTATCCGCCGAGTTCCGTGTCCCGCACCGCGCGGCGCGTCAGAATCCAGACGGCGGGGCGCAAACGCAGGGCCTCGACGACGACATTGTTGGTGTGCCTGAGTCCCCGGACGTCCTCGAATGCCACCGGCTTCCCACCGGTGACGGCTTCTACTTCGTCCCGCACCCGGTCCGCCTGTTCAGGGTGTTCCGCGAGCATATGCAACAGCCACATGATCGTGGAGGCGACGGTTTCGCTGCCGGGGGTGAGGATCGCGACGACCTGATCGTGGATCTCCTGTTCCCCGATGGGGTCGCCATTCTCGTCCTTCGCCTCCAGCAATGCCGTCAGCAAATCGTCCGGCTTTTGACCGGATGCCCGGCGCTCGGCGACGATCTCGTCGACCAGGAGATGCAAATCGGCCAATGCCCGGTTGAATTCGCGGTTGGCCGGGAGCGGCAGCCTGTAGAGCGGCCCGAGCGGGACCACCATCCGCCGGTACATCCCGCGGAAGACGGTGGCGAGCGCGACGCACAGCCGCTCCGCCCGCTCGTCCATGAAGTCGCCGCGCAGCAGACAGCGGGCCGCGATGCGCACGGCCACCCGGAAGGACTCGGAGGTGCAGTCGACGGTCTCGCCGGACTTCCAGCGCTCGGCCAGCGCGTGCGCCTCCTCCTCCATGATCGGCCCGTAGGCGGGGATCGCGTCGAGCCGGAAGGCGGGCTGGATGGTGCGCCGCTGGCGCCGGTGCCGCGGCCCGTTCGCCGTGGCCACGCCCTCCTTGCCGAGCAGGCCCTCCAGGGACTCCCAGAGCGGCCCGGCGATGATGAAGTCGTTGCTCAGCGCCAGCGCGCCGGTGAGCTCCGGGGTGGTGACGGCGTACACGGTCTTCGGCCCGAGCTTCAGGCGGACCACCTCGCCGTCGTCACGCAGCCGGGACATGAAGGCCAGCGGATCGCGCACGAGCTTCCAGCCGTGGCCGAGGCCGGGGACACCGCCGCCCGCCCGGGGCGGCTCACGCAGATCCGGAGCCAGGGCTTCGGGTTGCACGGACTCGACGGTCATTTCTCACCTGCCGCTTCGTTGTTGACGTACGGGGGCGTGGACCGGTCGTCCCAGCTGTCGACCATGTACCGGCCGGACTCGTGGTGGAACCAGTAGACGGAACTGAACCAGTTGCGCATATTGCTCAGACAGGCCCGCACGGCGGCGCTCAGTTCCTTTCCCCGCACGGTGCCGTCGGCGAGGTCGTCGGCGAACCCCAATGCTTCCTGTTCGACGTCGATGAATTCGTCTATGCAATTCTCGACACGGTTCCTGAGGTCAACGACCGCCTGTTCGAGAGTCAACCCCTCATGGGTGATGAGACTGATTCCGAGATTGTGCACCTCGTCGCCCGCTATTTCCTTGGGAAGGGAGCAGAGGTCGTTGTACCAGGCGGCGAATTCCTGGCTCAGCAGCGCCGCCCGCCGGTATGCAGGATGCTTCCTGACGGGGTCGGGTATTTCGAATCCAGCGGCCGGTTCCAGGAGATCCGTCCATATCCAGTGGGCGAAGGTGAGCCGGCGCAGCCGGAGATACTCGTCGACCGTGGGCACGATTCCGTGGGTGCGGTTGTGGAACTCCCGGTCGTATGCGTCGACCACCGCGTGGAAGTGCCGGGCGAACCGGAGGTTCCACGTTCTCGGCAGGAACCCGTACAGCCGCAGCACGCTGTCCGCGAACCCGGCGACCAGTGGGTCCTCGTGGTGCAGGTGCAACCCGGGGAAGTCGAGGGCCGTGTGCAGCCGGTCCCGCAGCCGCCGCCAGGCGACCGGACGGCCGTGCACGATGTCGCGGTCGTGCCGGTCGTCCCAGACGAAGAACCAGGCACTGTAGTCCGCGATCGCCTGGAGGACCTCGTCGGAGGCACCGATGTAGTACCCGGCCATGAGGTCGGTGTAGCAAAGGCCGTCGGCATATTCCTCCACCTTGTCCGCGGGCATGAGCCGCTTTTCGAGCAGCCAGGCCCGGGTCTTCTCCTGGCACTTCGGCCAATACGGGTGGAGCTGCCGGGGAAACGCCGCCTCGATCACCGGGAGAGAGAGCGACGGTGGAACTGCGATGGTGGTCGGTGTCGATGTGGTGCCGTGTGGCAAAGCATGCACGAACTAACCCCTCTCAGCCGCCGGTTGGCGCGGGCGCCCCTCCCTTCGTGCCGGGCGTGCGCCGTTGCATACCCCGCTCATCCCATTCAGCACTACAACTGACCGTTCTGGGAACGCATTTGCTTCATTCACTACCCCACAGTGCCGGGATCCTCCCGGTGTGTGACTGGTGGCGGATCGCCAGGAGAGCAGAAGCGATCGAACGTGCGACGGACAGGCGAACGACACAGACGAACGGCGTCTGTTCGGGACGGGAATCCCGAACAGACGCCGTTCGCCTGGTGCTCGTGAGGTCTCAGTCGTTCGCGACCACGGGGTAGCGGGGCTCGTTCTCGGCCATCTGCCGCAGCGCGTCCTTGCGCTCGCGCTTGGAGAGACGGTCGATGTACAGGTAGCCGTACAGGTGGTCGGTCTCGTGCTGCAAACACCGAGCGAAGTATCCGGTGCCGCGCACCTTGATCGGGTTGCCCTTCTCGTCCTGCCCGGTCACCTCGGCGTAGTCGGGCCGGGCGAGCGGGGCGTACGCGGTGGGCACGGACAGGCAGCCCTCGTTGCTGTCGTCCAGCCGGCGCTTCTCGGCGGGCAGTTCGACGAGCCTGGGGTTGCAGACCACGCCGGTGTGCCGGGCGCCCTCGTCGTCGGGGCAGTCGTAGATGAAGACCTTCAGGTCGACACCGATCTGGTTGGCGGCCAGGCCCACGCCCTCGGCGGTCCGCTGGCTGGCGAACATGTCCGCGACGAGCTGCTGGAACTCCTCGCCGAACTCGGTGACGTCCTTGCACTCCTTGTGCAGCACCGGGTTCCCGACCACCGTGATCGGCCGCGAGGTCCCCCGCTCCCGCCAGGCCGCCTCGCGCTCCTCGCAGTCCTCCGTGTCGATCACGTACCCCTCGCCATCGACGGGGAGCACGCCCGCGTGCTGCTGATCGGTGTCCTGCTGAGCCATGACGTTACGTACGCCTTCCTGAAACTGACCGGGCTGAGATGCTGATACAGGTTACGCCGGTGTCGGACGCCCTTTTTTTCTTGAGGGCGCGGGGAACTGCGCGACCAGCCCCCACGGCACCGCACCCGTCAGGCGACCTAACAGACCTCTTCCAGATCCCGCCAATCCCGAGAATCCGGACTGTCGGCGACCCACCCGTCCAAAAGCCCCCGAACCAGCGAAGCCGGCGCAGCCAACCCGCACTCCCGCTCCGGCACCCACAGCTGCCCGTCCGTCCGATGCCCCAGCGGCCCGGGATGCCCCGGCTCACTGTGATCATGCGGATCGAGATGCTCCCCGTCACCCTCGTCCGACGGCATCCGGGACTCCGAGCACATCCGGCACAGCAACCGCACCGAGGAAGACCAGTCCTCCGCCGCGAACCCGGCGTCGGCCGCCAGCTGCTCCAGCGCGTCCCGGTCGGACTCGGTCGCCGCCTCCAGCAGCACCACCCACGTCGGCACCGGCGACGGCGCCCACAGCTCGATCTCGTCGAACACCGGGTAGGTGTGCCCGGCGGCCGTGGTCCGCTCCCCGTGCGGCACCCCGTCGTGCAGTACGACCTCGCCCCAGCGCCGCCCCGACGACGGCAGCGGAATGGACAGCACCTCGATCCGCGCGGGGTCCAGCCGCCGCCCCCACACGACCTCGGCCTCCCCCTCGGGGGACAGCCGTACGGCCGCGCTGCCGAGGTCCATGCCGACGGGCTCGCCGGCGGCGGTGACCGGACCCGGCATCCGCAGCCCGTAGGCCTGCCAGGCGCGCCGGGCCAGCGGCCAGTCCTGGAGGGCGGTCGCGGCGATGCCGACGTTCCACCAGTCGGGCGCACCGGTGTCCCGGTCGAGCAGGGCCACGGCCCTGAGGCCCGCCGCCCGCGCCTGCTCCCAGTCGTGCCGGAACTTGTGCAGCAGCGCGAGGTTGAACCACGACTCGGACAACCAGGGCTCCAGGTCGGCGGCACGTGTCAACAGTGCGCCCGCGTCCTCGTACCGGCCGTCGCCGATCAGAGTGAACGCCCGGTCTGTGGCCTGCCGCCAGGAGGCGGAGGGCCGGTGCCGTCCCTTGCCGAAGATCCTCACGATTCCCGCCTGCCAGTTCCGTTCGGTGGGCTGGCCGTAGCTGTGTTTCGAGCCCCCGGACACCTTCTCCTTCGCATCCAACCACGTACGGCCTCCGAGGCGCTCATTACCCATGGGTTACCCAGCCACGGGCAGAGTCAGACTGCTCCTCGCCAGTACCCGGGCCAGTGATTCCACCACCTCCGGCGCGTACTTCCCGGCGGTGGCGAGCCGGAGTTCCTCCAGCGCCGTCAGCGGCCCGCCGGGCCCGCCTTCCCTGGACTTCTCCTCGTACGCGTTCACGGCCCGGACGATTCGCGCGGCGAGCGGCTGCTCGGCGTAGGGATCGGCCTGCCGCTCCACGACCACGGCGACCGCCTCGTCGACCCCCGTCTGCCGTACGACGGCCCCGCCGAGCAGCGCGATCCGCCGCTGTTCCGCCGCCGGCAGATCGGCGGTGGCGCCCGCCGGCACCGGGTCGACGAGGCTCAGCTGGCCGATGTCGTGCATGAGCGCGGCGTACTCCAGCACGGCCAGTTCGGGCTCGGTCAGGCCCAGGTCCCGCCCCACCGCCTGGCCGAGCGCGGCGACGCGCCGGGCGTGCCCGCAGGGGGTGTAGCCGGCGACCTCGGTGGCCCGCGCGAGGGAGGCGATGGTCTGCCGGTAGGTGGCCCGGACGGCGGCGTACCGCCGGAACGACATCTGGGCGAGCAGCAGCGGCACGGAGAAGACGGGCAGCGCCCACAGCCCGACGACGGCGACCGCGAGCGCCATCACGGCCCCGGTCGCGATGACGGCGGACCCGATGCCGCACACGGCCCGCAGCTCGTCCCGCAGCACCGGGCCGAAGGGCCAGCCGGTGCGGGAATGGGCCAGGGCGGCGGCGAGCACCGCGTCGCACAGCGCCGTCAGGGACAGCAGCGCGAGCAGCAGCAGCGCGTAGGCGGGTCCGCCCCAGTCGTCGAACATCCCCCGGTTGTACGGGGGCTGGAAGCACACGGCGACGAATCCGACGGTGAGCATGCGGCGCGCCAGGTGGTCGAGGGTGGGCCCCTGTCCGCGCGCGACGTGCGGCACGCTGCCGAGCAGTGAGGCGGCCAGCACCACGGCGACGACCTGGGCGAGGCCGTGGTGTGTGGCCTGCCCGCCGGCCTCCCCGAGCAGCGCGTACGACAGGGCCGCCGCGGCCCCGAGCGGTGCCGGTTCCCGGACCCGCGCCCCGTTGCGCCGGGTGAGCTCCCCGACGGTGACGAGGACGCCGAAGGCGAGGGCGACGCGGCGTTCCTCGAGTCCGTCGTAGAGGGTGACGGCGAGGGAGCCGGTGGCGAGGAGGGCGGCGCAGGCGTGGACGAGGGTGCGCAGGAGAGGCGTCCGGTACACGCTCATCGGTGGGCCCCCGGCCGGCTGGAGACGGGTGTGCCGGGCGGCGGGACCCGGGGCGTGCGGGCGTCGTCGGCGGTCACCGCGGGGTGCCAGCCCGCCCGCCGTACGGCCTCGACCAGGGCCGTGACCATCACGGGGTCGAAGTGGCTGCCCGCGCACCGCTCCAGTTCCTCCAGTGCCACCGGGACGGGGCGGGCCCTGCTGTAGCTGCGTGTGGAGGTCATGGCGTCGAAGGCGTCGGCGACGGCCACGACCCGTGCGGACTCCGGGATCTGACGGCCCACCAGCCCGTACGGGTACCCGCTGCCGTCCAGCCGTTCGTGGTGGTGCAGTACGGCGGCACGGGCCTCGCCGAGGAAGCCGATGCCGCGCACCATCTCGTGCCCGTACTCGGGGTGCAGCTCGATGACGCGCCGTTCCTCGGGGGTGAGCGGCCCGTTCTTCCTGAGCAGCCGGGTGGGCACGCCCAGCTTGCCGACGTCGTGCAGGATCCCGGCGAAGCGGAGCACCTCGACGCGCTCGTCGTCCATGCCCAGCTCGCGCGCGATCATCATGGAGGCCTGTCCGACGCGCTCGCTGTGCCCGCGCGTATACCCGTCCTTGATGTCGACGGCCTGGACCAGCGCCCGGATGGTCGCCTGGTGGGCGGCCCGTTCCCGGTGGTACTGCGCGAAGGCCCACCACGAGACGCACATCGGCAGCAGCACGAGCAGCGCGGCCACGGGACCGTACGGGCTGCGCCACAGGACGGCCATCATCAGCCCGGCGAGCCCGTGCACGGCGATCGGCGCGAGCGACCGCGCCACCAGAGCCCGCCAGGCGCGCCGCACCGGCACCCTCTCGGCGGCAGCGAGGATCCCGCCGTCCAGGAGCGCGAGCACCAGGCAGAACGCCAGCACGGCGGCCCCGGCCGGCCCGAGCGCGTACGGCACATCGCCCGCGACGACGGCGTCCCGCCCGCCGAGCGCCCAGTGCACCCGGGCCGCGGCCCACACCCCGAGGACGAGCTGGGCGGCCCGCCAGACGCGCCGCAGCGCCACGGGCCGCTGCCCGACGGGCGAGAGCAGCGCGGCGGGCACGGCGACCAGGGCGGCGGCGGGCGCCGGCAGCAGGAAGGCGCCGGCGAGCAGCACGGGGTAGAAGGTCCCGGCCGGGTGCGAGATGCCGACGAACCGGGACCGGGCGACGCGCTCGCACCCGGCGTACAGCGCGGCGAGCAGCAGGACCGCCCACCAGGGCGTACGGACGCCGGGCAGGGGGAGCAGACAGCACAGGGCGGCGACGGCGACACAGGCGACATACACACGAGCCCGCGCCGATACCGCTTCCATGAGCCCCTCCCCGGCCATGTCCGTCAGGCCCGGAGCCTAGGACGCCCGTGGGGGGTTCCATGGGCCGATAGCCCACGGATTAGCACGTTCGAGTGACGCGTTCGACGGTGACTTGAGGATGACTACCCCTGAAGAGGCGGGGTAGTTGAAAAGCGCAGGAGTGTCAGGATTCCTGCGGCGTGGCGGGCGAGGCCGTGACGTCCTGATCGGGGACCGCCTGGCCGGAACGGATCAGGTCGATCCGCCCCATGACCTTGGCCCGCAGGTCGCCCGGCACGTCGTCATGCCCGCAGCAGCGCTTGACCAGCTTCTTCACGGCCTGTTCGAGCCCGTACTTCTCGAGGCAGGGCGAGCATTCCTCGAAGTGGTGCTCGAACTTCACGCAGTCCGAGTCCGGCATCTCACGGTCGAGGAACTCGTAGAGATGATCGAGGATTTCGCTGCAATCCGTCTCGTGCGGCTCTCCGCAGCTCATGACCCCGAGCCTTTCGCTTCGTTCGACTCTCCGGCGCCGGCCGGGACCATCCCGCGGTCACGGGCGTAGTCCTCCAGCATGCCGCGCAGCTGACGGCGGCCCCGGTGCAGCCGGGACATCACCGTACCGATGGGTGTCCCCATGATGTCGGCGATCTCCTTGTAGGCAAACCCCTCGACGTCCGCGAGATACACGGCGATACGGAACTCCTCGGGGATCGCCTGGAGCGCTTCCTTCACGTCCGAGTCGGGCAGGTGGTCGAGCGCCTGCGACTCGGCGGAGCGCAGACCGGTCGACATGTGCGACTCGGCGCGGGCGAGCTGCCAGTCCTCGATCTCCTCGGCCGCGGAGCGCTGAGGTTCGCGCTGCTTCTTGCGGTACGAGTTGATGAAGGTGTTGGTGAGGATCCGGTACAGCCACGCCTTGAGGTTGGTGCCCTCTCGGAACTGGTGGAAGGACGCGTACGCCTTGGCGTACGTCTCCTGCACCAGGTCCTCGGCGTCGGCCGGGTTGCGCGTCATGCGCAGCGCGGCCGAGTACATCTGGTCGAGGAACTCGAGCGCGTCCCGCTCGAAGCGCGCACTGCGCTCCGCGGCCGTCTCCGCGCCCGTGCCGCCCTGGCCCTCGGGCTGCTCCGCCTGGCCGTGTTCGGTCCCTGCGTCGGTCCCTGTGACCGGACCCACCTCCTCGAGTGTTCTCGTGAGACCGAGACCGGTCTCACCCGAATCGGAGGATAGACGACGATCCGGTCCGCCCGCCGCCCGAACAGGGGCGGTCCTGGCCGCGTGCAGCACCGTCCACTCCAGGTCGGCGCGGCTGCTGCGGCTCGGGCAGATGGTCGAACCCATGCGGCGGACTTCCTCTCCTGCGACGTCTGTGCTGGTCTCCAGCCCGTACGTCCCGCACAACAGTGCTCGCCGCCCCTGCATTCCCGGAGCTTTAACCGAGTGACCCGGTCCACTGCAGGACCGCGTCCGTGATGAGCGCCACGGCCTCGTCCTGCGCGATCTCCGCGCGCTTGGGGACGGCGAAGCCGTGATCGCCGTACGGCACCTCGACGAGTTCGTACGAGCCCGCGGGGAACTCCTCCGGCTTCCCGAAGGGGTCGTTCCCGCCCTGGACGACCAGGGTGGGCACCCCGGAACCCAGCAGTTCCTCGGCCCGGGACTCTTCCGGCTTGCCGGGCGGGTGAAGGGGGAAGCTGAGGGCGAGGACCGCGTGGGCGCCCAGTTCGGTGGCGGTACGGCAGGCGACCCTGGCCCCGGCGCTGCGGCCGCCGGAGACGACCGGCAGTCCGGGCCCGGCCAGGGCGGGCCAGATGCCGCGCCAGCCGAGGTCCAGGGTCTTGGGCGCGGGCGCCAGCTTCTTCCCGGCCACCCGCCAGGGCTGCTCCACACGGGCCACGGTCACGCCGTGGGCGGGGAGGACGGCGGCCAGCGCCTTCAGATCGCGGGCCTCGATGCCGCCGCCGGCGCCGTGGCTGACGGCGAGCACCAGCCGCGCCTTCTTCGCCTGGTGCCAGGTGATCCGGGCGGGGCCCGCGTCGGTCTCGATGATCTCGGTCGTGTCGGAACTCACGTCAGAAGAGTGTGCCCTCTTCCGGCCCCTCCAGCTCCTTCAGCAGCTCCGGCCCGTTGTTGCGGACGTTGCTGACGGCCGTGGCGACGGGGTAGGCGCGCATCAGCCCGGCGGGCGGCGGGGCGAGCAGTTCGCGCAGGTCGTCGGCGTCCGTGCGGGACGGGTCGAGCCAGGCCTCCCAGCGGTCGGGCGTCAGCATCAGCGGCATCCGGGGGTGGATCTCGGCCAGGGCATGCGGACCGTCCGCCGGGGACACCGCCAGCGGGCTCGTCTCGGCCTCGGTGGTGATCACGGAGCACGTCACCCACCAGGACCGCGGGTGGTCGTCGGGCAGCGTCCGGTCCCGCCAGAACTCGTACAGCCCGGCCATGGCGAAGACCGACCCGTCCGCCGGTGTCACGAAGTACGGCTGCTTGCGGGGCCGCTTCTTCTTGCCCTCGACCTCCAGCTCGCGCTCCTGTGTGCCGGTGACCCACTCGTAGTAGCCGTCGGCGGGCAGGACGCAGCGCCGGGAGGTGAAGGCGCGGCGGAAGGACGGCTTCTCGTGGACGGTCTCCGCGCGGGCGTTGATCATCCGGGCGCCGCCCTCGGGGGTCTTCGACCAGGACGGGACGAGCCCCCACTTCAGCTTGCGCAGCTGCCGAACCGGGCGCGGGTCGTCCACGTCTTTCAGAGGGCGGTCGAGGACGGCGTAGACCTCTTTGGTGGGCGCCACGTTGTAGTCCGGCTCGAGGGTCTCCTCGGGCTCCCACTTCTCGATCTCAAAGATTCCTGCGAGATCCTCTGGCCTGCGACTCGCTGAATACCGTCCGCACATACGTGCCACACTGCCAGATTCCATCCGACCACAGGGAGCCAACGCCTTACATGGACAGCACCGCTACCGCCTCGCTCGCCTCCCTCTGGGACGAGGTCTCCGGCACGCAGCCCTACCCCGACCTGTGGGTGGTGATCGCGACTCTGGCCGCCGCGCTCGCCGTGGTGATCCCGCACGGCCTGTGGCGCATCTCCCGCAACGCCATCACCATCGCCCACGAGGGCGGCCACGGGCTCGTGGCCCTGCTCACCGGCCGCACCCTCACCGGCATACGGCTGCACTCGGACACCAGCGGCCTGACCGTCAGCCGCGGCAAGCCGCACGGCATCGGCATGATCCTCACGGCCGCCGCCGGCTACACCGCCCCGCCCCTGCTGGGCCTGGGCGGAGCGGCCCTGCTGGGCGCCGGCCGCATCACGCTCCTGCTGTGGCTGGCCACGGCCCTGCTCCTGGCCATGCTGGTGATGATCCGCAACGCGTACGGCGCCCTGACGATGATCGTCACCGGCGGCCTGTTCGTCCTGGTGTCCTGGCTGGCCGGCCCTCAGGTGCAGGCGGCGTTCGCGTACGTGGTGGTGTGGTTCCTGTTGCTGGGCGGGGTGCGCCCGGCGTTCGAACTCCAGGCGAAGCGGGCCCGGGGCGGGGCGGGCGACTCGGACGCGGACCAGCTGTCACGGCTGACGCATGTGCCGGCGGGGTTGTGGTTCTTCCTGTTCCACGCGGTGTCGCTGTGCTCGCTGATAGGTGGGGGTCGCTGGCTACTGGGCTTGTGACCAGCCGACCCAGGGGCGCGGGGCTGTGCCGATGTGCGGCTCCGCCGCGCGGGCGCGAGCAACCACCACGGCGCCGCACCCGAACCACGGCCCGCCCTCCTGGCTCCTTATAAAGTGGGCCCATGGCCCCGAACACCGCAGACACCGCCCTCTGGCCCGCCCCGCACGCGAGCGGAGCCGTCGACGCGACGGTCCACGTGCCCGGGTCCAAGTCCGTCACCAACCGCGCCCTCGTCCTCGCCTCACTCGCCTCCGAACCCGGCTGGCTGCGCCGCCCGCTGCGCTCCCGCGACACCCTGCTGATGGCCGGTGCCCTGCGCGCGATGGGCGTCGAGATCGAAGAGGGCGTGGGCCCGGACGGCACCGGCGAGGCCTGGCGGGTGCTCCCCACGGGCCTGCGCGGACCGGCCACGGTCGACGTCGGCAACGCCGGCACGGTGATGCGGTTCCTGCCGCCGGTCGCCACGCTCGCCGACGGTCCCGTCCGGTTCGACGGCGACCCTCGCTCGTACGAGCGTCCCCTGAACGGAGTCATCGACGCGCTGCGCCGGCTCGGCGCCCGGATCGACGACGACGGCCGCGGCGCGCTGCCGCTGACCGTGCAGGGCAGCGGTGCCCTGGAGGGCGGCCAGGTCGCGATCGACGCGTCCTCCTCGTCCCAGTTCGTGAGCGCGCTCCTGCTGTCCGGGCCGCGCTTCAACCAGGGCGTCGAGGTCCGCCACACCGGCACCACGCTGCCCTCCATGCCGCACATCCGCATGACCGTCGACATGCTGCGCGCGGTCGGCGCCCAGGTGGACACGCCCGAGTCGGGCGGCGAGCCGAACGTCTGGCGGGTCACACCGGGCGCCCTGCTCGGCCGGGACCTGGTCATCGAGCCGGACCTGTCCAACGCCCAGCCGTTCCTGGCGGCCGCGCTGGTGACCGGCGGCAAGGTCGTCGTCCCGGCCTGGCCGGACCGCACCACCCAGCCCGGTGACCGGCTGCGCGAGATCTTCACCGAGATGGGCGGCTCCTGCGAACTGACCGAGCACGGACTCGCGTTCACCGGCTCCGGCTCGGTCCACGGCATCGATGTCGACCTGAGCGAGGTCGGCGAGCTGACGCCGGGCATCGCGGCGGTCGCGGCCCTCGCCGACTCCCCCTCGACCCTGCGCGGCGTGGCCCATCTGCGGCTGCACGAGACGGACCGGCTGGCCGCCCTGACCAAGGAGATCAACGAGCTCGGCGGCGACGTGACGGAGACCGCCGACGGCCTGCACATCCGCCCGCGCCGGCTGCACGGCGGGATCTTCCACACCTACGACGACCACCGCATGGCCACGGCCGGCGCGATCATCGGCCTCGCGGTCGAGGGAGTACAGATCGAGAACGTGGCGACGACGGCCAAGACCCTGCCCGACTTCCCCGATCTGTGGACCGGGATGCTCGAGGCGTAGGACGCAGGGATCACGTCATGCGCCGCTACGGCAAGCACACCGACGAGGACGACATCCGCACCCGTCCCGGGCGCCGGAACACCCGGCCCCGGACGAACATCCGCCCCAAGCACGAGGACGCCGCCGAGGGCCTCGTCCTCACCGTCGACCGGGGCCGCCTCACCTGTCTCGTGGAGGACCGAGTGGTGATGGCCATGAAGGCCCGCGAGCTGGGCCGCAAGGCGGCCGTGGTCGGCGACCGCGTGGCCCTCGTGGGCGACATGTCAGGCAAGAAGGACACCCTCGCCCGGATCGTCCGCATCGAGGAGCGCACATCGGTGCTGCGCCGTACGGCGGACGACGACGATCCGTTCGAGCGCGTGATCGTCGCCAACGCCGACCAGCTGGCCATCGTCACCGCCCTGGCCGATCCGGAGCCCCGCCCCCGGCTGATCGACCGCTGCCTGGTCGCGGCCTACGCCGGTGGCCTGGATCCGCTGCTGGTGCTGACCAAGTCGGACCTCGCCCCGCCCGACAAGCTGCTGGAGCTGTACGGCCACCTCGACACCCCCTACGTCGTCACCAGCCGCGAGGAACTGCAGGACGGCACCGCCATCGCCCGGGTGCGCGAGCAGCTCGACGGCAAGATCACCGCGTTCGTCGGACACTCCGGAGTCGGCAAGACGACCCTGGTCAACGCGCTCGTACCGGAGGAGCGGCGGCGTACGACCGGGCATGTGAACGCGGTGACGGGCCGAGGCCGGCACACCACCACCTCGGCGCTGGCGCTGCCGCTGTCGGACAACGACGGCTGGGTGATCGACACCCCGGGCCTGCGGTCCTTCGGCCTGCACCACGTGGATCCGTCCCGGGTCATCCACGCCTTCCCGGACCTGGAGCCGGGCACCGAGGGGTGCCCGCGCGCGTGCAGCCACGACGAACAGGACTGCGCGCTGGACGCGTGGGTGGCCGAGGGGCACGCGGACCCGGCCCGGCTGTACTCGCTGCGGCGGCTGCTGGCCACGCGGGAGCGGAAGGAAGGCGACTGACCTCAGCGTTGTTTGTCATGGCGGGCGGACGGTAAGTGCATAATCACTCATCGCACCAAGCCGAATGCAAGCGGTCACTTAGCGTGGCACACGGGAGGAACGGCTCATGGCGTGGCTGCTGGTCATCGTGGCCGGATTGCTGGAGACCGGCTTCGCCGTGTGTCTGAAGCTGTCGCACGGCTTCACCCGCCTCTGGCCGACGGTGGCGTTCTGCGTCTTCGCCCTCGGCAGTTTCGGGCTGCTGACCCTGGCGCTGAGAAGGCTCGACGTGGGTCCCGCGTACGCGGTGTGGACCGGCATCGGGGCGGCGGGGACGGCGATCTACGGCATGGTGTTCCTGGGCGACCTGGTGTCGACGCTGAAGCTGGTGTCGATCAGTCTCGTCATCGTCGGCGTGATCGGGCTGCAGTTGTCGGGCTCGGCGCACTGACGCCCCGTCACCCGGACTGCCGGTACAGGGCGCTGCGGACCAGGTCGGTGACGCCGCCCTCGCCGGGTGGCGCGGCCACGCAGGACAGGGCGAGCCGGACGGCGAGTTCGCAGGAGCGGGACAGGTCGGCGGTGTCGGACCTGGGCGCGCCGGGTCCGGACAGGACGGTGACGGCTCGGTCGCGGATGAGGGTGACGAGGTCGCCTGGTGAGGGCAGCGGGCCGTCGGCGCGGCGCTGCGCCGGTACGGCGGAGGTGGAGGGCACGGCCGAGAGGGTCGGCGAGGGCAGCCGTTCGCTCCAGCAGCCGGTGAGCATGGCGCGGACCAGGGCGTTCTCGCGTGCCGCCGACGTGGTCCACTCGGCGGTGGCGGTGAGCCGGTCGCGGATGTCGCTGTGGCCGGCGAGCGCGCGGTCCACACCGGCGAGATACCCGTCGGCCTCTCTTCTCACGAGCGCCCGGGCGAGGCCGTCCTTGCTGCCGAACTCGTTGTAGAGCGTCTGCCGGGACACCCCGGCCGCCACGGCCACGTCCACCATGCGCACCCCGGACCACGACCGGCGCGCCAGCGCCGCGTAGGCGGCGTCCAACAGAGATTCCCGCGCTGCAGGCATCATTGCCTCCCCTGGGGGCCAGCGGCTCTGCGCACAGATTTGACGCGCCCGCACCCACTGTCAAGGGTTCGCGGGGGCATGCGGGGTCGCCTTTGAGCCGACCTGCGCGGTGCGTCGCCCTGACTGCGGGCATGCGTGCCTCCCCCAGTGCCTTAAGGGCCTGGGAGGCGCCCCCAGGGCGGCACGGGTGGGCGCAGGCGGCACCCCGCCGCGCCGGGTTGCGCACCCACCCGCATCCAGGCCCCCACGCCGGGCAACCACAACGCCCCCACACCCCGGCACAAACCCCCTGTAGCCCCACCCCCACCTCGGCAGATAGGTTCGTTGCATGCCCGACTACCTCGACGATCTGCGTCTCGCCCACGTCCTCGCCGACGCCGCCGACGCCGCGACGACGGACCGGTTCAAGGCCCTCGACCTCAAGGTGGAGACCAAACCGGACATGACGCCGGTGAGCGAAGCGGACAAGGCCGCGGAGGAACTCATCCGCGGCCAACTCCAGCGCGCCCGCCCGCGGGACGCGATCCTCGGCGAGGAGTACGGCGTCGAGGGCACCGGCCCCCGCCGCTGGGTCATCGACCCGATCGACGGCACCAAGAACTACGTACGCGGCGTCCCCGTCTGGGCCACCCTCATCTCCCTGATGGAGGCCGGCGAGGGCGGTTTCCAGCCCGTCGTCGGCGTCGTCTCCGCCCCCGCACTCGGCCGCCGCTGGTGGGCCGCGAAGGGCCACGGCGCCTTCACCGGCCGCAGCCTCACCAAGGCCTCCCGCCTGAACGTCTCCCGCGTCAACAAGCTCGCCGACGCCTCCTTCGCGTACTCGTCGCTCAGCGGCTGGGAGGCGCAGGGCCGCCTGGACGGCTTCCTGGACCTCACCCGCGAGGTGTGGCGCACGCGCGCGTACGGCGACTTCTGGCCGTACATGATGGTCGCGGAAGGCTCCATCGACATGTGCGCCGAGCCGGAGCTGTCACTGTGGGACATGGCCGCCACCGCGATCATCGTCACCGAGGCCGGCGGCACCTTCACCGGACTCGACGCCCGCCCGGGCCCGCACAGCGGCGACGCGGCCGCGTCGAACGGTCTGCTGCACGACGAGTTGCTCGGATATCTCAACCAGCGCTACTGAGCGCGCCCCGTTGTTACCGAGCGCCCCCTTGTTGACCCTCCCTTTACCTGCCACCCTGAGAGTCCCCCCAACTTGTGAATTTGTGAAACACTGAACAAACGGCGGGGGCACTCCCAGGAGGTGGCTCGATCCATGCTCGTCCGTGACGCCATGAGCACCGTCGTCCTCACCATCGGCCCGACCCACACCCTTCGCCAGGCCGCCGCGCTGATGTCCGCACGGCGGATCGGTGCGGCCGTGGTGTACGACCCCGACGCCGGCGGCATCGGCATCCTCACCGAACGCGACATCCTCAACTCCGTGGGCCTGGGCCAGGACCCGGACACCGAACGCGCCCACGCCCACACCACCACCGACGTCGTCTTCGCGACTCCGGCCTGGACCCTGGAGGAGGCGGCACGAGCCATGGCGCACGGCGGCTTCCGCCACCTCATCGTGCTGGAGGACGACGAACCCGCCGGCATCGTCTCGGTGCGCGACATCATCCGCCGCTGGGCACCGGCCCGCCAGCAGGTGCCCGCCTGACAGCAGGAAGCGCGTTAGACAGGATCCAACATCAGGTGGATTCTAAACTCACACCTGTTCGTGACCTGGTCCGCTTTGCTGTTAGGCTGGTGGCCATGAGTGACCTTCTGGAACGGCTGCGCGGACGCGGATGGCGGATGACCGCGCAGCGGCGTGTCGTGGCCGAGGTCCTCGACGGCGAACACGTCCATCTGACGGCCGACGAGGTCCACTCCCGGGCCGTCGCCAAGCTGCCCGAGATCTCCCGGGCGACCGTCTACAACACGCTCGGCGAGCTCGTGACCCTCGGCGAGGTGCTCGAGGTCTCCACCGACCAGCGCGCCAAGCGTTACGACCCGAACGCCCACCAGCCGCACCACCACCTGGTCTGCGCCCGGTGCGGCGCGATCCGGGACGTCCACCCGATCGGCAACCCGCTGGCGGACCTCCCCGACTCGGAGCGCTTCGGCTTCACGGTCTCGGACGTCGAGGTGACGTACCGCGGCGTCTGCCCGAACTGCGCGGCCGCCTAGCTCTCCCCTTCTCGACAAGCCCCGGCACCGATGCGTGCCGGGGCTTGTCCGTGTCTGCGCACTTCCCGTATCTGACGGGCCGTCATATGGTCAACGGCACCCACCAGTCCGTTCCGCACTCCGCGAGGAGACCGAAGTGGGAGAGCCGTATCCAAAACTCACCGCCCATGACCTGACGCGCACCTTCGGCCGGGGCCCCCGCGCGGTCGACGCCCTCGGCCCCCTCGACCTGACCGTCGCTCCCGGCGAGTTCGTCTGCCTCGTAGGCCCCTCGGGCTGCGGCAAATCCACTTTGCTGCGCATCGCCGCCGGCCTGCTCCGGCCCAGCACCGGCACCCTGGAGATCCACACCTCCAGCGCACGCCCGGCGGCCATGATCTTCCAGGACTACGGCATCTACGACTGGAAGACCGTCCAGGCCAACGTCCGCTTCGGCCTGGACGTGCAGCGCGTTCCGCGCCGGGAGGCGAACGCCCGTGCCGCCGAGTGGCTGGCCCGCATGGGCCTCGCCGACTTCGCGCACGCCTATCCGGCGACCCTCTCGGGCGGCATGCGCCAGCGGGTCGCCATCGCCCGCGCGCTCGCCGTCGAACCCGAACTGCTGCTGATGGACGAACCGTTCGCCGCCCTGGACGCCCAGCTCCGCACGATCCTTCAGGACGAACTGCTGGAGATCACCCAGGCCCTGCGCACGACGACCCTCTTCATCACCCACAGTCTGGAGGAGGCGATCGTCCTCGGCGACCGCGTGTTCGTGATGTCCGCCCGCCCGGGCCGGATCATCGCCGAACACCGCCCGCCCTTCCCGCGCCCGCGCACCGGCGACGTCCGCGCCACCCCCGAGTTCACCGCGCTGAAGAGCGAGCTGTGGGAGCTGCTGCGGAAGGAGGCGGTGCCCGCATGACCACCGTCGCCCCCGGGACACAAGGCCCGGCCCTGGTCCGCCGCCCGGGCCCGCAGGAAATGCACCCCGTACGCACCCATCGCCGCCGCCGCGCCCTCGAACTGTCCCTCGCGGGGGCCGTCCCCCTCCTCCTGGTGCTGCTCTGGCAGCTCGCGGCCGTCCGGGGCTGGATCGACGAGCGGGTCTACCCGGCACCGTCCACGATCCTCGCCGACGGCTGGGACCGGGCCGCGGCCGGTGACCTGTGGCCGGACGTGTGGGCGACACTCAAGCGCGTCCTGGCCGGCTACGCCGTCGGCACGGCGGCGGGCTATCTGCTGGGCCTGCTGATGGGTTCGCTGGCGCTGGTGAGGGCCGCACTGGAACCGCTCCTGGACGCCCTGTACGTCGTACCGAAGCTGGCTCTGCTGCCCGTCTTCCTGAACATGTTCGGCCTGGGCGAGGGCCCGCAGGTGGCCCTGGTGGCGGCCACGGTCTTCTTCTTCGTCTGGATCTCCACGATGTCCGCGGTCATGGCCGTCCCCGACGGCCACCGGGACGCCGGCCGGGTCTTCGGGGCCTCCCCGTGGCAGATGTTCCGCCATGTCCTGCTCCCGGCCTCCCTGCCCGCCGTCCTGGTCGGCGCGCGGATCGCGGCGGGCGTGGCGGTCCTGGTGATCGTCGCCTCCGAGCAGATCGCCGCGACCGACGGCCTGGGCCATCTGATCTTCGACTCCCGCGCCCTCTTCCAGAACGACGTGATGTTCGTCGGCATCGTCTGCGTCGCCGCCCTGGGCGTGCTCTTCTCCGAACTGGTCCGCTTCGTAGGCCGGTTGCTCACCCCGTGGGCACCGCGCGACCGGGGACGGGGGCAGGCATGAGGGCACGTACGTACGGTCTCACCCTGCTCGCGGGCGCGCTGCTGGCCTCGGCGGCCTGTTCGTCGCCGTCCTCCGGGCCGTCGCAGCCGAGAGCCGACACGGCGACGCGCACGATCCGCCCGGTCCAGGGCTGCGGCGCCGCGTCCTGGACGGACCCCGCCGACCGCGCACCCGACCGCGCCCCGGCCCGCTGCCGCCCGGGCTCCCCGGCCCCACAACGGCTCGCCGAGCCCCGGAAGCTGACCATCGCGACGGGCACGCTGAGCGCGGAGTACGTGGCACCGCTGCGGGTCGCCCTCGACAAGGGCGAGTTCGAGAAAGAGGGCCTGGACGTCACGCTGAAGGTGCTGCCGACGCCCGAGGCCCTCCCGCTGCTGGCCAAGGGCGAGGTGGACGCGCTCTGGGCGGCCCCGGAGGCGGCTGTCATGAACGGCATCCGCGGCGGCTTCGTCATCCGCTGGGTCGCGGGGAACTTCTCCCCCGGCCCGAAGTCCAAGAGCGGCCTGTGGGTCCGGCTGAAGGACGGCGAGACGCCGGCCGCCGTCCGGATGGCCGACCGGACACTCGGCACGATGATCGGCAAGGGCTCGGTGATCGCCTACCCCATGGAACAGGCTCTGGAGCAGCACGGCGGCGGCCTCGACCGGATCCGCTACCAGCAGTTGGGCTCCGCCGACGTCCTCACCGCCCTGCGGAACGGCGGCGTCGACTCCGCGTGGCTGCTGGACCCGGTGTGGCGCCGGGTCGACGGCGAGCCGGGCTACGCCTTCCTGGGCGGCCAGCCACCCGGCGAGCCCCTGGGCGGCCTGCTCTACGGCCCGAGCCTGCTGAACGACGACGTGGACGCGGGGGTGGCCCTGCTGCGGGCGTACATCCGCACGGTGAGCACGTACTTCGCGGCCGACTACAAACAGAACGAGAGGTACGTCACCTACCTGGCGGATCTCCTGAAGACGGACGAGACGATCCTCCGCTCCACCCCGTCCCTGCGCATGGACTGGGAGATCCGCACCGGCACGACGGCCCGCCTCCAGGCGGCCTACCGGGCACAGGGCGTGGCGGAGGACGCCGCGCTCCCCGAGTCCCGGACCGTGAACCGTTCCCTCTACGAGGAGGCGGTGGGGCACCGCCCCTGAACACTCCTGGGCAAACACCGAGGGCCGGAACCCTTTCGGATTCCGG
Source organism: Streptomyces sp. NPDC057099 (assembly GCF_042671245.1). Classification (NCBI taxonomy): domain Bacteria; kingdom Bacillati; phylum Actinomycetota; class Actinomycetes; order Kitasatosporales; family Streptomycetaceae; genus Streptomyces; species Streptomyces sp. NPDC057099. The sequence goes on along the minus strand of NZ_JBHUTX010000032.1, from coordinate 18,844 downwards.
CCCTCGGCCTTCAGTAGCGGGGACAGGATTTGAACCTGCGACCTCTGGGTTATGAGCCCAGCGAGCTACCGAGCTGCTCCACCCCGCGTCGTTGAATGCAACGTTACGTGAACGCGGAGGCCGGATGCAAATCGCTTAACGACGAGGCCTGGCGGCGGGCGAGCCGAGCACCTCGCAGCCCGGCCCGGCTCTACGCCGACAGCTCCTGCCGAAGCGCGTCCCGCAACCGAGCCGCCCGCTCCGCCACAGACGTGGGCCCGAGAGACACCGCACGGTCGGCCCAGCGCTGTCCCTCCGCCAGCTCCCCCCGACGCGCGTAGACCAGGGCGAGCCGCAGCGCCGCCCGCCCGTGCCCCGCGTCGGCGGCACGCGTCCACCACACCGCCGCCTCGGGATCGCTCCCCTCCCGGGCCAGCAGCAGCCCCAGATTGAACGCGCCGTTGCGGGACCCGGCCTCGGCCGCCTCCCGGTACCACCGAGCCGCCTCGACGACGTCACCCCGGGCGGCGGCGTGCATGCCGACCCGCACCTGCGCCCGCCGGTGCCCCTGCGAGGCCGCCCGCTCGTACCATTCCTCGCACTCGCTCCGCCGGTGCACCGGCTCCCCGAGCTCGTGCGCCGGCTCCGGCGGCCGCCGCGCGTCCAGCACGGTCGCCAGCCGGTACGCGGCCTCGGCGCTCCCGCCCCCGGCCGCGCACCGCAGATGCCGTTCGGCCTCCTGGTCGTCGCCGTCCCGCAGGCGCGCCATGCCGACCTGCAGCGCGGCCTCCGTGTGCCCGGCGGCGGCGGCCCGCTCGTACCAGCGCAGCGCGGCCTGCTCCTCGCCCCGTCCGGCGTGGAGGATGCCCAGGTTGAAGGCGGCGTCCACGCTCCCGGCCTCCGCGGCCTTGGAGAACCACGGCTCCGCGCCCGTCTCGTCCCCGGCCCGCAGCAGCAGGATCGCCAGCGCGTTCGCGGCCTCCTGGTGCCCCGCGTAGGCCGCACGCCGGTACCACTGCTCGGCGTGCGGGGTGCGCCCCTGCTCGGCGCAGAGCAGCCCGAGGTTGTACGCGCCGTTGACGTCGCCCGCGTCCATCGCGGCCCGGTACCACCGCTCGGCGGTCTGGGTCTCGCCCCGCTCGGCGTGCAGCGCGCCCAGCGCGTTCGCCGCGTTGCCGTCGCCGTCCTGGGCGGCCCGCAGCCACCACACGGCGGCGTTCTCGGTGTCGCCCGCGTCGCGCAGCAGGAATCCGAGCGCGCAGGCGGCCCGCGCCTCGCCGTCCTTGGCGGACGTCAGGTACCAGCGCCCGGCCTCCTTGAGCTCGCCGCGCTTCTCCAGGATCGTCCCGAGGTGCAGCGCGGCCCGCCGGTGACCGCGCGCGGCGGCCTGCAGGTACCACTGCTCGGCCTCGTCCGGCACGGGTGCGCCGTCGTCGCCGGCCTCCCGCGCCGCCTTGCGGTCCAGCGCCCGCGCCAGCCGGTACGCCGCCTCCCGGTGCCCGCGCTCGGCCGCGGCCCGCATCCAGTGCTCGGCCCCGGCGTCGCCGCGGTGCTCCAGCAGGTCGGCGAGGGCGTACGCGCCCAGGGTGTGGCCCTGTTCCGCGGACTGGCGCAGCCAGTACTCGGCGGCGGGTTCGTCGCCGCGCTCGCGGTGGTGTCGGCCGAGGGCGTGCGCGGCCGCCGTGGATCCTGCGACGGCGGCGATCCGCCACCATCCGGCGGCCTCGTCGGCGTATCCCCGCTGGTGGAGAAGGACTCCCAGGTTGTTGGCGGCCGCCCGGTCGCCCGCGGCGGTGGCGGCACGCAGATGGGGTTCGGCGCCGTCGAGATCACCACGGCGCAGCAGCATGGCCCCGAGCACACTCATCGCCTCGGCATCGCCGGCCTCCGCGGCGAGCCGCTGACGCAGCTCCTCGGCCGCCTCGTCGGCGATTTCCCCGGTCTCGTCCGGGGTGTCGGTGTCCTCCCGGCTGGAAGGCTGCACAAAACGCCCTGTCTCGAACAGAGTTGCCTTGTCCCCCATAACGTCCATCGTCGCACCACCTGCAACCTGGGTACACCTGGTATACCGCAGCCATTGAGGTCACTACAGCGTTTTGTCGACATGCCCACAGAGAGACAAGTCAAACACAGATTTCCCAACTCCCCCCGGCGGCACGGCCGTAGCCCCCACCAGCACATGCGTTCACACATCACGAAGGCCCGGATTCCTGTGTGGAATCCGGGCCTTCGATGTCGCTCCGTCACTCGGACTTCGCGATTTCAGTAGCGGGGACAGGATTTGAACCTGCGACCTCTGGGTTATGAGCCCAGCGAGCTACCGAGCTGCTCCACCCCGCGCCGTTGTGTTCACAACCGTATCACGGCGCGGGAGGAGCGTTTGACCAGGCCGGAGGCCTAGCTGCTCGGCTTCGGGCTAGGACTGCCGCTCGGGCTGGCGCTGGGACTGCCGCTGGGCTTGCTCTCCCCGCCCCCGGCACCGCCGGCCTTGTCCGCAGCGGCCTGCGCCTCCTCGGCGCGCTGCAGGGCGTCCTCCAGGTCCTTCTGCGCCTGGCCGTACGCCTCCCAGTCGTTCTCCTTCAGGGCGTCCTGGCCCTCGGTGAACGCCTTCTGGGCGTCTTCCAGGGCCTGCTTGACCGTCGGGTCCTCGGACGTCGGTGGTGGTGGCGTCGTGTCGCCGTCGTCCGGTGGCTCAGGCGTGGCGCCCTCCGCCCCGAAGATCTTGTTGAGGGCCTCGTCGAGCGTGTTCTCGAAGGCCGTCTGGCCTCCGTAGGTGACCAGCACCTTGCGCAGCAGCGGGTACTTCAGCCCACCACCGCGCACATAGACCGGCTCCACGTACAGCAGTCCGCCGTCGAGGGGCACCGTCAGCAGGTTGCCGTACTCGACCTCGGAGTCACCGCCTCTCAGCAGCCTGATGGACTCGGCGATGTCCTCTTGCGAGTTGAACTGGCTCTGGACCTGCTTGGGGCCGTTGACCGTGGTGTTGGTCGGCAGTTTCAGGATTCTGATCTTGCCGTAGTCGCTGGCGCCCGCCTCGGCGTCGACGGCCATGAACGCGCTGAGATTGTCCCGGCCGTTGGGCGTGAGCGTCGTCGTCAGCGAGAACGCCTGTGCCTTCTGGTCGGGCATCTTCATGCTCAGGTAGTACGGCGGCACCGCGTTGCCCGACCGGTTCGTCGGGTCGTCCGGCACCTGCCACACCTCGCTGCCGCTGAGGAACGTCGTCGCGTCCTTCACGTGGTAGCGCGTGAGCAGTTCCCGCTGGACCTTGAACAGGTCCTGGGGGTAGCGCAGATGGTCCATCAGCGGCTTGGAGATCTCGCTCTTGGGCTTCACCGTGTCCGGGAAGGCCTTCATCCAGGTCTTCAGGACCGGGTCCTTGGTGTCCCACTGGAAGAGCTTGACCTCGCCGGTGTACGCGTCGACGGTCGCCTTCACCGAGTTGCGGATGTAGTTGACCTGGTTCTGCTGGGCCACCACCGCGCGGTTGTCGTTGGTGGCGGTCAGCGAGTCGGCCGTGGTGTCACCGAGGGTCGTACGCGAGGAGTACGGGTATCCGTTCGTCGTCGTGTACGCGTCGACGATCCACTGGATACGGCCGTCCACGACCGCCGGGTAGGCGTCGCCGTCGATGGTCAGCCAGGGGGCGACCGCCTCGACGCGCTCCTTGGGCGTGCGGTTGTACAGGACCCGCGAGCCCTCACCGATGGCGCCGGAGTAGAGGATCTGCGGTTCGCCGAACGCCACCGCGTACGCGGCCCGGTTGACCGGGTTGGAGAGGTTGACCCCGCTGTCGCCCTTGTAGCTGGTGGTCTTCTCGCCGTTGTCGTCGGAGTAGTCGATCTCCTTCTGGGGACCGCCGACGATCGAGTACGTGGTGGTCTTCTCGCCGTAGTAGACCCGCTGCTCGTACGTGCCGAGGTCGCCCTCGGAGGGCAGGTCGGACTCCGTGAAGTTCGGCCGGCCCTGGGCGTCGGCGCTGGTGCCCTCGGCCGCGACCGCTCCGTATCCGTGGGTGTAGCGGAAGTGGTTGTTGATCCAGTTCTTCTTCGGGATGCCCGCGAGGTTCAGCTCACGCAGGCCGATGACCGTGTCCTGGTCCTTGCCGTCCTTGGCGTAACGGTCCACGTCCAGGTTGTTCGGGAACGCGTAGTAGTTCCTGATCTGCTGGAGCTGCTGGAACGTCGGCGAGACGATGTTCGGGTCCATGATCCGGATGCTCGCCGTGGAGTCGACGTCATCACGGAGCTTGGTCTTGTCCTCGGTCTTGCTGGTCCCCGTGTAGTCGGTGACCTTGGTGCCGTCGATGCCGTAGGCCTTGCGCGTCGCCTCGAGGTTCTTCTCGACGTACGGCGCTTCCTTGGCCTGCTCGTTCGGCTGGACCTGGAACTTCTGCACGATCGCCGGGTACAGGCCGCCGATGAGGATCGCGGAGAGCACCATCAGGCCGAAGCCGATCACGGGCAGCTGCCAGGTGCGCCGCCACAGGGTGGCGAAGAACAGCAGCGCGCAGATGACGGCGATGCAGAACAGGATCGTCTTGGCCGGCAGATAGGCGTTGGCGTCGACGTACCTCAGGCCCGTCCAGTTGTCGGTCGCCCTGAAGTCGCTGGACTTGACCGCGAGTCCGTACCGGTCGAGCCAGTACGCGACCGCCTTCAGGGCCACGAAGACACCGATGAGCACCGACAGGTGCCCGGTGGCCGCCGCCGTGGCGCGCGCGCCGGGGCTGGTGACGCGCAGCCCGCCGTACAGGTAGTGCGTGAGCGCGGCGGCGATCACGGAAAGGATCGCCGCGGCGAAGCCGAAGCCGAGCAGGAACCGGTACCAGGGCAGGTCGAAGGCGTAGAACGAGACGTCCAGCTTGAACTGGGGGTCCTTCTCGCCGAACGGCACGCCGTTGACCCACATCAGCCAGGTCCGCCACTGGCCGGACGCGGAGGCGCCGGCGATCAGGCCCACCAGGGCGGTGATCCCGAAGAGCAGCCACTTCTTGTAGGGCGCGATGCCCATCCGGTAGCGGTCGAGGTTCTGCTGCTCCATCGACATGGCGCTCAGTGGTGGCCGCAGCCGGTGCGCCAGCCAGATGTTGAGGCCGACGGCGGCTGCCATGAGCAGGCCGAAGACGAAGAAGAGCCCGATCTTGGTCCACAGGGTCGTGGTGAAGACCGACGAGTAGTTCACCGACCGGTACCAGAGCCAGTCCGTCCAAAAGCCCGCGAACATGGTGAACGCCATGCCGAGAACGGCCAGGACGCCCAGCGTCATGAGCAGGGTGCGGACACGCCGGGACGGGCGGCCCACTCTCATCCGCGGCCCTGTCGGGCCTCCGCCGCGGTCCGGCATCTGGAAAGCCAAGGTGCGCACCTCGAAGTTCGCTGTTGATCCGTCAGGTCCGCGTCTTCACGGACCGTGCGTGGCCCCCGGTGATCGTGGGCCCCCACCTATGCAACTTACTCACCGTTTACTCGGTTCCCGATTCCGGCCAGGAACGAGGCAGGATTGTGACCATGTCCAACACTCCCATGGCTGCGAACCCGCTCACCCGGGCCGTTCTCGAGATCGACGAGTACGTCTCCGGCCTCGGCTGGGACCAGCCCGCCCGCCTTTTCGCCCTCGTCGACACCGCACGGCTGCGGGCCGAACAGCCCTCGCTCGCCGACCGGCTCGGTCTCGGGGAGGAGTCGGAGAACTCCGGCCTCACCCCGATCGAGCAGGACGAGGTTCCAACGGGCAAGCCGCTCGACGAGTTCCTCGCCACCATCGCCTGGCCCGACGCGGTGGTCGGCTGCGCCCTCGCCGTGGAGCGTCTGATGCTGCCGCCGTCCGCGGAGGCCCAGGTTCCGCAGGGTCTGGGCCAGGCCGCGCTGACGAAGTGGGTGGCGGAGCACCCGGACCGTCAGGAGGTCCGGATGACGGTCGCGGTCCTGCGCGACGGCGCCCGCGAGTCGGCCCTGCGCCTGCGCGAGAAGGACTCCGCCACGGAGGTCCTCACCGGGTCCGACCTGGTCCCGGGCCTGGCGGAGGCGCTGGCGGCGACGTTCGCCGAGTAGAGCCGGAGCACCGGGGCATGAGGGGGCCTGCCGGTCTCTTGGGGCTCCTGGGCCCCACCGGCCCCGCAGGTCCCCTCAGCCCTGCAGGTCCCCTCAGCCGCGCCGGTCGTCTTGCCGCGGCCCGTCGTCGGCCCCGCGGACTACTTGCCGCACTTCGGCAGGTCCGCGGTGTCGCCGCTGCGGAGGTCCTGGAGGGCGCCGAGGGCGTCCTGGATGGTGTCCACCTTGATGAGGGTGAGGCCCTCGGGGGTGTCCTTGGCGGCCGCGGCGCAGTTGTCGGCGGGCGTCAGGAAGTACTGCGCGCCCTTGGCCCGGGCGCCCACGGTCTTCATCTCGATGCCGCCGATCGGGCCGACCTTGCCGGCGTCGTCGATCGTGCCGGTGCCGGCCACGAACTTGCCCCCGGTCAGATTGCCCGGCGTGAGCTTGTCGTAGATGCCGAGGGCGAACATCAGACCGGCGCTCGGCCCGCCGACGTCGGCCAGCTTGATGTCGACGGTGAACGGGAACGTGTGGTCGGTCCCCGCGGAGATCCCCACGATGGCGCGCTTCTCGCCCTTGTCGTCCGAGGTCGTCGTGGTGATGGTGATGTCCTGCGTCTTCGTCGGCGTCCGCTTCTCCTTCTCCGCGGCGGCCTGCTCCTTGGCCGGCACGATCGTGAAGCGGACATCCTGGCCCGGCTTGTGCTGGGTGACGAGCTTCGCGACGTCGGCGGGCTCCTTGACCGTCTTTCCGTCGACGGACTTGATCACATCCCCGGCGTGCAGCTTGCCCTCGGCCGGGGACCCCTTGACGACCGTCGAGACGATCACCCACGACTTCACCGGAACGTCGAGTTCCTTCAGGGCGGCGACCTTGGCGCTCTCCTGGGACTGGCTGAACTCCTCGGCGTTCTCCTGGGTCGACTGCTCCTCGGTCTTGCCGTCCGGGTAGAGCGTCTCGCGCGGCACGACCTTGTTGTCGTGCGCGAGCCAGCCGTAGACGGCTTCGACCAGGTTCATCCTGTAGTCGGCGCTCGTGACCCGGACCGTGGTCATGTTCAGGTGGCCACTGGCCGCATAGGTCTTGCGCCCCGAGATCTGCAGCACCGGCTCGCCGTCATGATCGCCAAGTGTGTTCACCGTCGGCCCCGGGGACATCTCCGCGTACGGCACGGGGATGAACACTCCCGCGCACAGGAGCGCGATCAGCATCAGGGTGGAGGCGAGCATCGTCGCGGTGCGGCGTGGCATGACTCGACAGTACGGGACGGGCCTGTCAGCGCACCGTCAGGGCCGCCCGTCCGGGGCGGCCCTGTGGGCTTTACCGTCTCTGACCTGCTGTTTCCTTGCCCTTCAGCTACCCGGCCCGGGCTTCTCCATGGCCTCGCGAAAGCGGGCGTATCCGGTGAGCTCCGGGCCGTCGCCGCGGGACTTGCGAGTCCGGTTGGCCCAACTGCCCCAGAGCCCCGCGCCGATGGCAGCCACAAGCGGAATCAGCAACCAGGCGAGAGCCGCCATGCCGACCTCCAACCCCATTGAGCGTCCGCAACTGACTGATCAGCAGATTAACCATCCGCAGTGACAACGCTCACGCCAGGGGTGCGGTTACGCAACCGGAGGGCGGTTCCGGGGATCAGCAGGCGCCGACCCATTCGTCGGTGCCGTCGGAGAACTTCTGGTGCTTCCAGATGGGCACTTCGTGCTTCAGGTCGTCGATCAGCTTCCGGCAGGCCTCGAAGGCCTCTCCCCGATGCGGACAGGAGACGGCGACGACCACGGCGAGGTCTCCGACCCGGAGGTCCCCCACCCGGTGCACGGCCGCCAGCGCCCGCACGGGGAAGTCGGCGACGACCTTCTCGGCGATCCGCCGCATCTCGGCCTCGGCACTCGGGTGGCAGGAATACCCGAGCTCCGCGACATCGGCTCCCCCGTCGTGGTTCCGGACGGTGCCCACGAAGAGCGCGGTGCCGCCGGCCGCGTCGTCCCCGACGGCCCGGAACACCTCGTCCAGGGAGAGGGCCGTGTCCCGGATCCCGATCAGCTTGATCGGATCCTGTGCTCCCTGCTCACCTGGATGATCGCTCGTGGATGCCATGCCTCCATCGTGCCGCACGCGACCGACAACACGGAATAGACCTATCGACCGGCACGCGCGCGCAGGCGTTGGAGCCTCCTACAGGTGCGCTCCTACAGGAGCACACCTGCAAATGGTCTCTCCACGGATGTGTCTCTCAGATCCGCCGCCGGGCCTTGCGGGCCCGTCGTACCACCGCGGCCGCGCCCAGCAGCGCCACCGTCGCGCCCGCGGCGCCCGCGGCCGTCGCGTCCTTGCGGCCGAGGCGCCGCCCGGCCACCGTGTGCCGCCCGGAGACCTCCTCCAGGAGCTCCGCCAGCACCTCCTCGTTGGTGTACTGCGGGCGCCAGCCGGAGTCGTGCAGCCGGCTCCCGCTCACCACCCAGGGGTACATCGTGTACGCCAGGTCGCCCGCCGGAGACGGCGTGAGCCCGATCCGGTGCAGTCGCGCCGCCGCGCCCAGGGCGACCGCCGACGGCAGCTCCATCCGCCGGATGCCGCTGAGCTCCTCGACCTCCTCCTGCTCCAGCCACCCGTCGCAGCCGACGGCCAGTTCCCCGTCGACCTTCTCCAGGACGGCGTACTCGAGCGCGCTGCACAGGTCCTCGACGTGGCAGAACTGCCACGCGGGCCGCGACCCGGCGACGACGAGCAGTCGAGGAGACTCGAAGTACCTGGTCAGCGCGGTGTCCGTGCCTCCCACCAGCACGGCGGGCCGGACCACGGTGACATTGAGCCCCGGGTGCGCACGCGGGGCCCGCCGCGCCAGCCGCTCGATCTCCAGCAGGTCGCCGACGCCCGTCGCCTCCGCCGTGGCCCGCAGCTCGGCGTCCTCGGACAGCGGCAGCTCGTTCTCCGGCAGCGCCCCGTAGACCATCGCCGAGGTGCACAGCACGACCCGGTGCACTCCGGCCGCGGCGGCCGCCGTCAGGACGGTCTGCGTCCCCCGTACGTTGTAGGCCGTCCGGGCGGCCGCGTCGGTCTCCAGGTCGAGATCCAGCGCCAGGTGCACCACGACGTCGGCGCCGCGCAGCTTGTCCGCGATGGCCGGATCCCTTACGTCCAGGATGTGCCACTGCGCCGCCGCGCACTCGCCACGCCGCTCGTCGATGGCGACGACCTGCTTGACCTCGTCGGACGCGGCGAGCTGCTCGGTGAGCAGCGCTCCGATGCCGTAGGCGGCACCGGTGACCGCGACGACGGGCCCACGCGCCGCGGGACTCGCGGAACTGGTTGACTGGTTTCGCGCTGCGCGAACCTGCGGATCTGGGGAACTCACCGGGCGTCTCCAGCGGTTGTCTTCAGTACGAGCACGAGTGAAGCGTGCGTACCAGGTGGCATCCATCCTGCCGCAGGCCGTCACTCGGCGAAGCACCGAGGCCCGATCCGCCCCGAGGTGTCTACGCTGGGTGGTGATGTCGGGCAGCCGTGCCGCCGGAAAGAACCGGCGGCCCTACAAGCCGAGGAATCCCGTGAGTGACACCCCATTCGGATTCGGCCTTCCGCCGGAGGAGCCGGACGACGGCGACGAGGGCAAGAAGAAGGACCAGCAGAGCGGTGGTGGTCAGGGACCGGCCAATCCGTTCGGTTTCGGCGGCCTGCCAGGAGCCGGAGGCTTTGGCGGCGGCCCTGGTGGCCCCGGTGCGGACAATCCGTTCGCTGCCATGTTCGGTTCCCTGAACCCCAACGACCTGGGCGCCGCGTTCCAGCAGCTGGGCCAGATGCTCTCCTACGAGGGCGGCCCGGTGAACTGGGACATGGCCAAGCAGATCGCGCGCCAGACGGTCTCCCAGGGCAGCCCTGACGGCACCAAGGACACGAGCGTCGGCCCCGCCGACCGCAAGTCCGTCGAGGAGGCCGTCCGCCTGGCCGATCTCTGGCTCGACGACGCCACGTCCCTGCCGTCCGGCGCCACCTCCGCGGTGGCCTGGAGCCGCGCGGAGTGGGTCGAGGCGACCCTGCCCGCCTGGAAGGAGCTGGTCGATCCGGTCGCCGAGCGCGTGGGCACCGCCATGGGCGACGTCCTGCCGGAGGAGATGCAGGCCATGGCCGGCCCGCTGATCGGCATGATGCGCTCGATGGGCGGCGCCATGTTCGGCACGCAGATCGGGCAGGCCGTCGGCGTGCTCGCGGGCGAGGTCGTCGGCTCGTCGGACATCGGCCTGCCGCTCGGCCCGGCCGGCAAGGCCGCGCTGCTGCCGGTGAACGTGGAGACGTTCGGCAAGGACCTGAGCGTCCCGCCGGAGGAGGTGCGGCTGTATCTCGCCCTGCGCGAGGCCGCCCACCAGCGCCTCTTCGCGCACGTGCCGTGGCTGCGCTCGCATCTGTTCGGCGCGGTCGACGGCTACGCCCGCGGGATCAAGGTCGACACGGCCAAGCTGGAGGACGTGGTCGGCCAGTTCGACCCGCAGAATCCCGAGCAGCTGCAGGAAGCTCTCCAGCAGGGCATGTTCCAGCCGGAGGACACGCCGGAGCAGAAGGCCGCCCTGGCGCGTCTGGAGACGGCTCTGGCGCTCGTGGAGGGCTGGGTGGACGCGGTGGTCCACGCAGCGGCGAAGCCCCGTCTGTCGTCCGCCGACGCCCTGCGCGAGACGCTGCGCCGCCGCCGCGCCTCGGGCGGCCCGGCCGAGCAGACGTTCGCCACGCTGATCGGTCTGGAGCTGCGCCCGCGCCGCCTGCGCGACGCCTCCCGTCTGTGGGCCTCGCTCACCGACGCGCGCGGTGTCGACGGCCGGGACGCCCTGTGGGCCCACCCGGACATGCTGCCGACGGCGACCGACCTGGACGACCCGGACGGCTTCGTGCACCGCGAGCAGATCGACTTCTCCGAGCTGGACAAGATGCTCGGCGAGGCGGCGGGAAAGCCCGATCTGAAGAAGAAGGCCGAGGGCGAGGCCGAGGGCGACAGCGAAGGCGAGGACAAGAACAAGGGCGACGACGCCGGGTGAGCCTGTACGACGACGCGGTCCTCGTACTGAAGCAGTACGAGGACCAGACGGAGCTGCGCCAGGCCTACCTGGACCATCTGGCGGAGCACCCGGACGGCCTGTGGAAGCTGTGCCAGGCAGGTCACCTCACGGCGAGCGCCCTAGTGATCGACCCCGAGTCCGGCCGGGTGCTGCTGACCTTGCACAGGAAGCTGCGCAGGTGGCTCCAGATGGGCGGCCACTGCGAGCCGGGCGACCTCTCCCTGGAGGCCGTGGCCCTGCGGGAGGCGACGGAGGAGTCCGGCGTCTCGGGGCTGTCACTGCTGCCAGGCGGCCCGGTCCGCCTCGACCGGCACCCGATCCCGCCGCCGTGCAACTGCCACTTCGACGTCCAGTACGCGGTCGTGGCACCACCGGACGCCGCGCACGAGGTCAGCGACGAGTCGCTCGACGTCCGCTGGTTCGGGTACGACGAGGTCGCGGACGTGGCCGACGAGTCGGTGGTGCGCCTGCTGGAGGCGACGCGCGCGAGGCTCGCGGCCTGAGGCATGTGTGAGGGGCGACCGCCATGGGTGGTCGCCCCTCAGGGGCGCGGGGCTGTATCGATGTGCGGCTCCGCCGCGTGGGCGCGACAGGCCGCACACGGCCCGCAGCCGACAACCGGCCCGAAGCCCCGGGAGCCCACCGGCCGAGCCCGCGGAGCGCTCAGCTCCAGACGTTGCCCTGGTTCTGCCCGCGCGCTCCCTGCTGGCCCATGCCGTACTGCGCGGAGAGACCCGAGCCGACCTGGGCGTTCTGCGGCGGCAGCAGTTCGCTGGGCTGGACCAGCGCGTAACCGGTGCCCATGAAGCTGAGCTCCCAGCCCTCACCCGTGTTGCCGCGGCGCCGCCACACCCCGGAGGAGTGCGTCTGGGCCTGCATCTGCACGCGCAGGCTCGTCGACCAGGCGACGATCGCGTCGGCGTCGCAGTTGACGTACTTGTCGGGGGTCACCTGCATCAGCAGCGGCATGCCCGAGGTCATCAGGGCGATCTTGCCCCGGCCGGTGATGTTGAGCTGGTACTTCCCGGAGCCGGAGATGCCGTACAGGCTGTCGACGGCGATGACCTCGTGGTGCAGGGAGGAGTCCATCGCCAGCACGTAGCTGCTGTCGACGGTGAGGCCGTCCTGCTCCACCTCCATGACGTGGACGTGCTGCTTGAGGTTGGCGAGGTAGACCGTGCCCTGCCCGTGGCAGCGCATCAGGTCGAGTCCCTCACCTGTGTGCGCACGCGCGCGTGACTGGTCGTTGCTCTGGTACTCGGCGTCGAACTCGACGAGGCCCTGGTAGGCGACCATGGTGCCCTTGCGGGCCAGGATGTCGTCGTGGCCCTCCAGGGTCACGCGCAGCATCTGCTTGTTCTGCAGGCTCCAGCGGTCCTGGGTCTGCTGCTCGTTGTAGGCGAAAATCGGGCTCTGCATGGCGTGTTGCTCCCCCTCAGCCCCGGACCCGGAGACGGTCGGTGCTGTCCTCGCTGGGCTGGACGACGACGATGCCCTGACCGGAGAAGGCCATCTGGTAGGCCTCGCCGCTGCCGCGGCCGATCAGCGACTGGGCCCTGAAGCTGCGCTTGCCCTTGACCTTGAGGTTCGGGGACCAGGCGACGAGTGCGTCGGGGTCGACGTACGTCTCGTCCTCGCCGCCTCCGCAGTCGACGACGATCGGCTTGCCCCGGGAGGTCAGGGCGACCCAGCCCTGCCCGGAGATCCTGGTGTTCCACAGGCCCTGCCCGGCGAACTTCGCCAGGCCCTTGACCCGCTCGACGCCCCACGTGAGGTGGGCGTCGAAGGCAAGCAGGTTGGTGGCGTTGACGGAGATGCCGTCGCCGTTGAGGTTGATGACGACGACGTTCGCTCCGTAGTCGGAGAGGTAGAGCAGGCCGTCGCCGGAGCACTTCATCAGGGGCGCGCCCTCGCCGGTCATCCAGTCCTTGGCGATCTGGCGCACGGCCGGCGGGTTGGGCTCGTACTGGACGAACCCTTCGTAGGCGGCCATCGACCCCACGCGCGCGAAGAGGTCGTTCCCGGTCTGCATGGCGACCTTCAGCATGTGATTGCCGTGGTTCTCCATGCGGGCGGTGACGGGTGCGGGGGCGTGGCCCGCGAGCTGCTGTGTCATGACGGGCTCCCTCAGACCTCGTACGGCTGGACGACGATGAAGTTGCCGGGCGCTCCCCGGAACTGGAGGTTCACGCTCTCGCCGGTGTCACCGGGGTAGGCGTTGCGGCGCATCCGCACCTGGCTGGAGACGACGACCTGGGCGGCGGCCGACCAGGCGACCACGGCGTTGCAGTCGGCGAACGTGGTGGGCGTGACCGGCAGCACCACGGGAGTGCCGTGCGTCTTCACGACGATGGTGCCGCTCCCCTGGAACTGCATCGTGAACAGCGCGCCTCCGGGGATGCCGTGTCCCTCGATGCGGCGGACCTCGTAGGTGAGGCTCTCGTCGAACGCCAGGACGTTCTCGGCGGAGACGCAGACGGCGTCACCCTGGAGCTCGATGGGGTGCAGCATGGTCGAGTTCTCGGCGAGGAACACCTGCCCCTGGCCCGTACAGCGCATCAGCTGCATCTCCTGGCCGGTCGCGTTGCCCACGATCCGGCCGGCGAAGCCGGCGCCCTTGTAGCTGAAGTCGACCTTGCCCTGGTAGAGCACCATGCTGCCCTGCCGGGCCAGTACGGGCTGTCCGCCGATGCCGAGGTCGACACGGACGAGCTTCTTGTTCTGCTGCGTCCAGCGCTGCCCTGTGGGCGTCTCCTTGAACTGCTGGAGCGCGGCGGACACACCGGCGCCCTGGGGCGCGGCGGCCTGCGGGGCAGCACCCTGCTGCGGGGCACCGTAGGGGGTCTGTGCGAACGGCGGCTGCTGGCCGTAGCCCGGGGGCGGCGTCGGCTGGCCGTAGCCGGGGGGCGGGGCCGGGGCCTGGGGTGCTTGGGGTGCCTGAGGCGCCTGGGGCTGGCCGTAGCCGGGAGGCAGCGGGGCCGTCTGGCCGGGGACCTGGCCGTACGGCGGCGGCTGCTGGCCCGGCTGGCCGTAGGGCGCGGGTGCCGGGGCCGGTGGTGGCACCGGGGCGCCGTCCGGTTGGGTGTTCATGGGCGCGGCGATGGTGGGGGCGCCATGCACTCCGGGCGCCGGTGCCGGAGGCGGCGCGAAGCCCTGCGCGGCGGGCTGGGGAGCGGGCGGCGGCGCGGGAGCGGGGGCCGGAGGCGCTGCCGGTGCGGGGGCAGGGGCCGGTTCCGGAGTAGCGGGGACACCGAACGCGGGCGGGGCGAAGCCAGGGGCGGCGCCGGTCTGCGGCTGCTGCGGGGCGGGCTCGGGCGCTTCCTCCTCGGCCACCTCGCCGCCGAAGTTCTTCAGCAGCGCGTCGAGGCCGCCGTCGAAGCCCTGTCCGACGGCGGCGAACCGCCAGACGTCCTTGAGGTAGAAGTCGCCCAGCATCACGGCCCGTTCGGTGGAGAACTCCGAGCCGTTGAAGGAGTAGCGGGCCACCTCCTCGCCGCCCGCGACGATGCGGATGTACCCGGGGGCGATCTGCGACATCTGGCCGGAGCCGTCGATCGTCGCCGTGAAGGACAGCTTCTGGATCTGCGAGGGGACCCGGTCGAGCGTCACCCGGAAGGACTCCGTGTCGCCCGCCTGGGCGCCCAGGAGCTGAAGGGATTCCTCGGGGGACTTCGGCTGGTTGAAGAAGACGAAGTAGCGGTCGTCCGAGAGCCGTTCGTCGGCGTCGAGGCCGAAGCAGCTGATGTCGAAGCTCAGTCCGGGGCCCGAGATCTGCACGCCTACGTACAGATCCGTGCCCGCGGTGAGGTCACTGATCCTGGCCTTGTGGCCGCGTTGGAATTCCCTGGCCATGCGTAACGACCGTCCCCCATCCAGAACGTGATTGCGTCGCGCCAGGCTAACGGCAAACTCTGACACCGGAGGAAGTCGGTACAGACCCGGTACAGAACCCCCGCGCAGCCGTATCGGCTGCTCGCTCACGCAAAGCGGTCACTCACCCCGTGGGGCCTTCATCCCGCGCACCGGGCCCATGCGGCAACCGCTCGGCGGCGACCACGCCTTCGAGGTATCCCCGGGCCCGTTCCGTCCGCGGATAGGCCTCCAGCAGTTCCCAGAAGCGGGGTCCGTGTCCGGGGACGAGCAGATGGGCGAGTTCGTGGACGAGGACGTAGTCGACGACGTACTCGGGCATGCCCTGCAGACGGTGCGACAGGCGGATGCTGCCCTCGGACGGGGTGCAGGATCCCCAGCGCGTGTTCTGGTTGGTCACCCAGCGCACCGAAGCGGGCCGGGCCCGCCCGCCGAAGTACTGGTCCGAAAGACGCCGGGCCCGCTCTGCCAGCTCGGTGTCGCCGAAGGTCCGCTTGCTCTCCTGGGCGGCCAGCTTGTCGAGCATGACGGTCACCCAGCGCTGCTCCTCCGCCTCGGACATCCGGGCGGGGATGAGCACAACGGTGCGATCGCCCTCGCGATACGCGGAGACCGTTCGGCGTCGGCGGGTGCTCCTGCGGACCTCGATCGCGCTCGCCCTCGAGCCGCTCGGCGGCTGGCTCGTCGTGCTGCGCTGTGGCTTTCCGGCGCGGTGCAGTGGGTCGGCGGGCACGCCCCGACGTTACCCGCTGCACACGGGGAAGTCCCGGCTCCGGGACGGTTCGGTGCCGATGCCCCCACCGGCCGCCGGATTTGTACGACGAATGCTCGTACCTGTGGACAACTTTCGGCAGCCGACGGCGGGTTTGGGCATGCTGGCTCTTGCCGGCGAAGCGATGGGCGGGTTCGGTCCGGGACCAGGGCCGGGCCTGCGGGCCCCTCTCGGGCTGCTCCCGCACTCGACCGGCACACGGGGACGATCTATGACATACGGGGGCCTGTCATGCATCCGATGGTGAAACCCGCGCTCAGGCGCGGCTGGCGCGACCTCAACACGGTGCAGTTCGGGATGACACCGGCGCATGCGATGACGCTCGGCCCGATGGACCTGGCGACGGGCAGTTTCCTCGACCTGCTGAACGGCACGCGGGGGCTGGAGCTGCTGCGCGAGGAGGGACACCGTATGGATCTGCCCGACGGGCACGTCGACGGGCTGGTGGGGAGGCTCGCGCGGGCCGGTCTTCTGGACGACGCGCGGGGCGGCGGACCGGCCGCCGACGCCCTGCGCCGGAAGAAGGAGGTCCTCGACCGGCTGCGCCCCGACCTGGCCTCCCTGTCCTTGACCACCTCCGCACCCGGCGACGCGATCAGACAGCTGGCCGCCCGGCGCGCGCAACGCGTTCAGGTGCGGGGTGCTGGCCGGGTCGGCGCCGTGCTGGCCTCGCTGCTGGCGGGGGCCGGCGTCGGCGAGGTCGATGTACGCGACCTCGGGCAGGTGGAACCGTGGGACGTCGCGCCGGGCGGACTGCCCGCCGATGCCGTCGGCGACCGCCGCGACGAGGCAGCCCGACGTGCCGCGCGCCGGGCGGCCCCGGACCGGCCGCCGCGCCCCGCGACAGCGCAAGCGCCCCAGGAGGAGGGCGACCCCGGCTTCTCGCTGGTGATCGTCGCCCCACGGGACGATGTGGCCATGTACGCGCCGGATCCGTCCGCCGCCGAGCCTCTGATGTCCGCCGGGACACCCCATCTGTACGCCGGTGTCGTGGAGGGGACCGGCATGGTCGGCCCCCTCGTCCTGCCCGGGGAGACGGGCTGCGCGGGTTGTCTGCATCACAGCCGCACCGACCGGGATCCGACCTGGCCGCGCCTGGTCGCCCAGTGGCGCTCCGGCAGGCAGCGGCAGGTGCGGCCCTGCGACCTGGCACTCGCCACGACCGTGGCCGGACTGGCGGCCGCCCACGCGCTCGCTTTTCTCGACGGTCGGGTTCCGTCGAGCGCCGGGGCACGCTGGGAGGTGTCCGTCCCCGGTCTCCACTGGCATGCTCGGCCGATCTGGGCGCATCCGGCATGCCCCTGCGCTGCGGCGGAGAGAGGAAAGGGGGAGCGCCTCTCGGAGGAAGGGGGGTCACACGAGACAATGGCGGTGCAACGGCCGTCGGAGCAGTGCCGTGAGGCAGAGGCGGAGCGGCCGGCTGGGACTTGGAGGGCGCATGTCTGATCTTCCCCGCAAGGCGGTCACCCGGACCGCCAAGCTCGCCGCACTCCCGCTCGGTATCGCCGGGCGGGCGACCTGGGGATTCGGCAAGCGGATCGTCGGCGAGTCCGCGGAGCTGGTCGGCCGCGAGCTCCAACAGCGCACGGCGGAGCAGCTGTTCAAGGTGCTCGGCGAGCTCAAGGGCGGCGCGATGAAGTTCGGCCAGGCCCTGTCCGTCTTCGAGTCGGCACTGCCCGAGGAGGTGGCCGGCCCGTACCGGGCGGCACTGACGAAGCTCCAGGAAGCGGCGCCCCCGATGCCGACGCGCACCGTGCACGCGGTGCTCGAGGAGCGGCTCGGCGAGGGCTGGCAGGAGCTGTTCCTGGAGTTCGAGGACAAGCCGGCCGCGGCGGCCTCGATCGGGCAGGTGCACCGAGGGGTGTGGCACGACGGCCGTGAGGTGGCGGTCAAGGTGCAGTACCCGGGTGCCGGCGAGGCCCTGCTGTCCGATCTGAACCAGTTGAGCCGCTTTTCCCGTCTGCTCGGGCCGCTGATCCCCGGGATGGACATCAAGCCGCTGATCGCGGAGCTGAAGGACCGCGTCTCGGAGGAGCTGGACTACGGGCTCGAGGCCCAGGCCCAGCAGGCCCACGCGGAGGAGTTCGCGGACGACCCGGACGTCGTCGTACCGCAGGTGGTGCACCAGTCCGACCAGGTCCTGGTCACCGAGTGGATCGACGGCATCCCGATGTCGGAGATCATCGCGGACGGCACCCAGGAGCAGCGTGACCGCGCCGGCCAGCTCCTGGCCCGTTTCCTTTTCTCCGGCCCCGCCCGCACCGGCCTGCTGCACGCCGACCCGCACCCGGGCAACTTCCGGCTGCTGCCCGGCGGTCCGGAGGGCGAGGACGACTGGCGCCTGGGGGTCCTGGACTTCGGCACGGTCGACCGTCTCCCGGGTGGCCTGCCGGCCACCATCGGCGAGTCCCTGCGGATGACCCTCGACGGAGAGGCCGAGGCGGTCTACGAGCTTCTGTGCGCGGAGGGGTTCGTCAAGGAGACCATAGAGCTCGATCCCGACGCGGTCCTCGACTACCTGCTGCCGATCATCGAGCCGGCCCAGGTCGAGGAGTTCACCTTCACCCGCGGCTGGATGCGCAGCCAGGCGGGCCGTATCGCCGACCCCCGCTCCCCCGCCTACCAGCTCGCCAAGCAGCTCAACCTGCCCCCTGCGTATCTGCTGATCCACCGGGTGACCCTGAGCACGATCGGGGTGCTGTGCCAGTTGGGGGCGGCGGTGCGTCTGCGCGAGGAGTTGGAGGAGTGGCTGCCGGGGTTCGTCCCGGAGGACCCGGCGGACGGCGAGGAGTCTGCGGCGGAGGCATGAGCCTCGGCGGGTCCCCACGGGTGGTCCGCTGCCCGCGCTCTACCACCAGTCCGAGTCCCGCCGCCCCTCGATCGACCTGAGGTTCTCCCGGGAGCAGCTCTCGCAGAAGTCCCGGCGGGCGCCGTGCTCCACGGAGGAGGTCCAGGTGAGTTGCGGGGCTTCGGCCGAGGTACGGCAGCGGGCGCAGACAAGGCGTTCGGGCTCCGCGGCGGAGCCGTCGTCGTCGTTTCCTCCGGGAGGACTCGTCACGCGCCGACGGTATCTCCGTGCCCGGCGGCTTCGCGGACACAACGCACCGCGGGGGCCCGGGCGGTCGCACCGACCCGCCCCCCCC
>NZ_JBHUTX010000031.1:0-90008 GCF_042671245.1 Streptomyces sp. NPDC057099 | reverse complement strand
TGTGTATAAGAGACAGGTGCCGGGGCGGACGGCACCTGTCGTCTGTGGGCGGCCAACTGCCAGGCGATACAGACTTGTTGGAAATTTTCCGGTGGCCTCTTGCGGCCCACAAGGCAGACGTGTAACACTCTTTCGCGAGGCAGTCTGCCCACTTCCAGGAGCCTTCGCACTGCCATCGCGTCGCCGTCGAGCGGCGCTTTTTTGTTTTCCGGGGCTCCCCGTTTCCCCGCATCTCCTTGTCTCCTGAAGGTGAGGCGACCAGTGACCATGGCCGACCCGATCCCCTCGCGTCCCCGCCCGGAGCAGTGCGCGTCGAGCCGCTGCCGCCGTGCGGCTCGCTCCGACAGTCTGCGACGCAGACCCGCCGCGCCCGGTGCCCGGCTCTGCGGTCCCTGCAAACGCGCCCTCGCGGCCGATCTGACCGCCCTGCCCGCGCTCCACCACGAGAGCGAGCAGCGGCTCGTGCTCCCCGCCCGGCAGGGAGGCCTCGCCCGGGTCACGGGCCACCGTCCGGACACGCCGCCCGTGAGCGACGCGGCGCTGGACGCCCGGCACGACGCCGTCGTACGACTGGCCTCCTGGACCCGGCTCGTCCTGGACGAGGACCCGGCCGCCGGAGCCCCGCCGGAGCGGTCCGTCCCCGAGCTGGCCGTCTTCCTCGGCCGGCACATCGACTTCCTGGCCGCCCACCCCGCCGCGGGCCCGGCGGCCGACGAGATCGCCCGCACCGCCACCGCCCTGCGGCTCGTGGTCGCGCCGCCCAAGCCCGACCTCGTACCGCTCGGCCGGTGTGTGGAGCCGGACTGCGACGCCGAGGTGTCGCTCCCCGGGCGCGGCGGCGACGAGCTGGTGCTGCGCGGACCGATGTGCGGCGCGGGGCATGTGCTCACGCCACGCCAGTGGCTACTGATGAACCATCGTCAATCGACGCTCGAGACCAAGGAGTCGGCATGAACGACGACCTGCGCGCCCCGCGCGGCAAACGCGTCCCCACCTCGCTCGCCGCCCTCGCCCTCGGCGTCCGCGAGGGCACGATCCGCCAGTGGGCCAACCGCGGCAAGATCACCCGGTACGGGACCAAGCGCCAGGCCCTGTACGACCTGAACGAGCTGGCCGCGCTCGCGGCGGCCGGGGAGAGCGGAGCGTAACTCCCCGCCCCTCGAAGCCCCACCCTTAGAGACCTCCCCACCCACAGCACCCACCCCACCGTTCGGCCACCGCCGCGCGGCCCTTCGGCATGCCCGAAAACAGGCCGCCGGCACAGCTCTTGAGGAGAGACAGCCATGGAGACGCACGGCACATCGCAGTGGCAGCAGCACTGGCAGGACCGGCGCGACCCCTTCGTCGAGGAGTGCTTCCGGGCCCGTGAGAGCCTGCTCGCCGATCTGAAGGACCCCGGCACCGCCCAGGCCCGTGTCCTCGACGACCTGATCGACATCGGGACCGCCTCGCTGCACTGGAAGGAGAAGGGGTACGACGCCGTCGCCGCCGCCCCGGACACCTTCCGGGCGGTGCTGCCGATCATGCGCTACAACGACTTCGTCGAGCAGATCGACCGGGAGACCCACACCAAGGGCGGCATCCTGTCGTGCAGCCCCGTACTGCGCTGGCTCAAGACCAGCGGGACGACGGGCACCCCCAAGCGCGTCCCGTACACACTGCACTGGCTGCTCAAGTACCGCATCCCCGCGATGAAGGCGATGTGGGGCACCTACCTGGAACACCACCCCGAGATCCTCGCCCACCCCTTCGCCACCCTCGACACCCAGACCGTCCGCGAGGACGTGTACGACTTCGTGCACGGCGTCGAGCACCAGGCGATCAGCAACCGGCACCCGCAGATCAACAGCCGGGACTGGAACCCGCCGTGGTACGAGTCGCCCTGGTTCGGCCCCGACACGCCCACCAGCCACGCCGGGCGGATGTACCACCGCGTACGGCACCTCGTCGGCAAGGACCTGCACTACATCTCGGCGATCAACCCCAGCACCCTCGTCTCGCTGCGCGACCTGATCGCCGACCACGGCGCCGAGCTGGTGCGCGACCTCAGAGAGGGCACCCTCCAGGGCAAGCCGTGGACCGAGCCCGACGAGAAGGCCGCGCTGCACCTCGAACAGGTCCTGGCCAAGGGCGAGTTCAGCCTCGTGGACCTCTGGCCGTCGCTGACGCTGTACAGCTGCTGGCTGTCGGCGTCCGCCGAGCTGTACCGGCCACGCCTGGACGCCGTGCTGCCCGGTGTCGCCAAGCTGCCGTTCATGAGCTGCGGGACCGAGGGCGTCACCACCATCCCCGTGGACGACACCCTGGAGAGCCAGCCGCTCGCCGTCAGCCAGGCCTACTTCGAGTTCGTCCCCGCCGACGTACCGCTCGGCGCCCTCCTCGACGCCGGCGAGAAGGTCGAGACGCTGCTGTACGACGAGGTCGAGGCGGGCCGCGACTACCACCTGATCATGTCCCAGGGGAACGGCCTCTACCGGCTGTGGACCGGTGACATCTACCGCGTGGACCGGATCGCGGACGGCACCCCCTGGGTCCACTTCACCCACCGCGACGGCGTCTTCCACTCCTTCACCGGCGAGAAGATCACCGAGGGCCAGGTCACCCAGGCCATCCGGCAGGGCCTCGAAGGCAGCGGGCTCGACACCGGGCTGTACATGTGCGGCCCCCGCTGGGACGAGCCGCCGTCCTACACCGTCGTCGTCGAGGTACCGGAACCCGGAGCGGACCTCGACCGGGTGCTGTCCGCCGCGATCGACCGCGAACTGTCCGTCATCAACATCGAGTACGCCTCGAAGCGGGACAGCGGACGGCTCTCCGCGCTCCAGGTGCGGACCGTGGCGCAGGGCGCGATCGCCGCGTACGTCGAATCCCGGCGGCAGCAGGGCAACGCCACTCAGTACAAGTACAAGCCGTTCCAGAAGGACATCGACTTCGTCGACGCGATCCTCGCCGACTGAACCGCCCCTCACCCACGCAGTGCCGATCAAGGAGAGTTGACCATGCTCGAGACCCTCAGGCCCCCGCAGAACACCCGCCGCGAGATCATCGACCTGCCCTGCGGCGACACCCGGCTCGCCCTGCACGTGTGGCGGCCGGAGCAGATCAAGGGAGCCGTCTTCTACTTCCACGGACTGCAGAGCCACGCCGGATGGCTGTGGGAAGTGGGCCCGCAGTTCGCCGACAACGACATCGCGTTCTTCGTCCTCGACCGGCGCGGCAGCGGCATCAGCCCCGGGCCGCGGCACGAGATACCGGACGTCGACACCGTCCTCGGCGACTACGCGAAGGGCGTCGCGTTCGTCCGGGAGATGATCGGAGACGCCGTACCCCTGTCCCTGTTCGGGCACTGCCTCGGCGGCTCCTTCCTGGCGGCCCTGATGGCGTACGAGGGGTTCACCACCTCGTACGACGCGGCCGTGTTCTGCTCGTCCTGGCTCGGCCGGATGCACGCGACCCTCGACCCGGAGGCACGCGAGGCCGTCGCGGCGAGCAGGAGCGAGGAGTTGTGGGACGCGGGGCTGCGGGCCGGCGACTTCACCGACGAGGTCAAGTACCAGCACTTCATCGACCACGACGACCTGGCGGTACGGCAGTTGACGCGGCGGTCGCGGGCGGTGCTGCTGGAACTGGAGCGGCTGTATCTGACGCGCGGACGCCTGAGCCCGACGGTCCCCGCCGCGACCTTCGTCTCCGGGATGACCGACCCGATCGTGGACCTCGACGCCGCGCACTCCGTCTTCCAGGACCTGGTCTCCGGGCGCGGCTCGATCATGAAGTTCCCCACCGACAAGCACTACCTCTTCTACACCGACGTCAGCGCCGGCCTGGTCGACTGGACGTCGACGTACACCCTGCTCCAGGGGGTGAACCGTGGCGCCTGAGGCCGGCGGGTCCGGACGGGCCCGGCTGTACCACGTCGAGCTCCCCATGCGGACACCGTTCGACCATCCGGCCGCCCGGCGGCGTACGTCCGACAGCCTGGTCCTGAGGCTCTCGGCCGACGGCGTGGACGGCATCGGCGAGTGCGCGCCCCGCTCGTACGTCACCGGGGAGACCACCGCGAGTGTGCGCACGGCGCTCGAACAGGTCGACTTCGACGCGTTGTTCGCGCTGCTGACCGGCCGCGACCCGCGGGAACTGCTGGGGCTGCTCCACCGGGACGGCTTCGCGCGGACCTTCGGGATCGACGGCGGCAACAACCTGCTCTGCCTGCTGGAGACGGCGGTCCTCGACTGGCTGGGGCGCCGGACGGGGGTGGGCGGACGGGAGCTGTTGCCGGGCGGGACCGACGAGGGGCGCCGCTCACTGCCCGTCTCGCAGGTGCTCGACCTCAGCCTGGACGCCGAGGAGTTCCTCGCCACCCGGGGCCCCTTCCACTTCGTGAAGATCAAGGCGTCGGACGACATCGAGCACGACGCCCGTACCGTCCGGACGATCCGCGACAAGCTCGGCGACGACGTACCGGTCATGGTCGACGCCAACATGTGCTGGACACCCGAGAACTCGGTCGACCACGCCCACCGGCTGCGCGAGGCCGGCGTCGACTACGTGGAGGAACCGCTGCCCAAGGGCTCGTGGGAGGCGCTGCGCGCGCTGCGCCAGGACGGCGGGCTGCGGATCATGCTGGACGAGTCGGTGTGCACGGCCCGGGACGCCCGTACGGCGGTCGAGTCCGGGGCCTGCGACGCCTTCAACATCCGGGTGTCGAAGAACGGGGGGCCGCTGCCGGCCGCCGGACTCGTCGCCTACGCCCGGGAGAACGGCGTCCGCTACCAGTTCGGCGTCCAGGTCGCCGAGGTGGGCCCGCTCATCAACTCCGGCCGGGCCCTGGCCTTCGGCCACCCGGACGCGCTCACCGTCGAGGCCGGGCAGTCCGACCGCTTCTTCCCGGAGATGATCGTCGCCCCGCCCCCGGCCGTCGACCGCCACACGAACACGCTGGCGCCGGCGGACGGCACCGGCTGGGGCATGGACCTCGCCGCGAGCGCGGAGCGCTGGGCCGTGCGGGACTTCTGAGCCGGCCCTTCCCACGCGCACATCACCGACACACCTCCCCACCACACACCCATGCCCGAAAGGCGGGAACATCATGACCATTCTGTTCGAATGCACGTACCGGGGCGGCCGTTACTTCGGCTTCGGACTGCCCAAGGCCGACCAGCCGTTGAGCCTCACACCGCTCAGGAACCTGGACCTGGGGAAGCTGCTCGCCGAGGGCGGTGACGTCGCCGTGCTCCTCGCCTCCTCCGAGACGGTGACCGTTCCCGCGAGCGAACGCGACAGCGTGTCCTTCCGCCCGCCGCTGCTGCCCGACCACCTGGGTGACGCCGTCGTCGGCGGCTTCATGCAGACCCACAACGTCAAGGTGGACGCGGACACCCCGTCCCAGCCGAACTGGTTCCTCAAGGGCCTCGGCGATGTACTGAGGACCTCGGGGGAGGCGTTGCGCGCACCGGCCGGGTCCGTCGCGCTGACCGAGGAGGCGGAGGTCGTCCTGGTCTACGTCACGGACGCGGAGGGCACTCCCCGGTACGTCGGCTACACCTTCGGCAACGACCTCACCGACATCGGCCGCTTCCGCCGCCACCGCGGGCACCTCTCGTACGCCAAGCTGTGCGACGCGGCCGTGGCGCCCTGGCTCTTCCTCGACGAACCGCCGCGCCATGTCACCGGGCACGTCACCATCGAGCGGGACGGCGAGCCGTGCTGGCGGGGCGAGTTCACCACCGGCACCAAGGCCCTGCACTACGGGCTCGACGCCATCATGTCCGAACTGTTCTCCTACGACGCCCTGCTGGCCCCCGGCCGGGTGCACTACGCCTACATCGGCGCCGACCGCAGCAGCTTCCACGACGGCTTCCGGATGGCCGACCGCGACCGCGTCACCCTGGACTTCACGAGCCACGGGGTCACCCTGTCGAACACCGTGCGATGTGCCTCGCCGACTCTCGCGGCCGCCGCGCACGAGGGACCGTGAGCGGCGGCGAGCGGGAGCGTACGCCGGTCGACCGGGTGCGCAGGCTCAGTGACACGGAGGCGACGTTCGCGTACACCCATGCGCTGACACGCGGCAGGGGCGGGCTCACCACCTCCTTCACGATGAACGGCGTGTTCTCGCCGGAGCGGGTGGAGGCGGCCGTGGAGCTGTGGCTGAGGAGGCTGCCGCTGCTGTCGCTGCGGATCGAGGACACCGGGGGCGAGGGACTGTGGTTCCGGCAGGGGACGTCGGCCGCGCCGTCGACGGGTGAGCGGCTGTGGGGGCTGCGGGTCGGGCGGGCTGCGGAGGGGGCGACACGTTTCTCCCTCAGCCTTCACCCCGCCATCTGCGACGGCCACTCCGTGGGGCGTCTCGTACGGCCGTTGCTGGACGCCCTGTTCGGCGTTCCGGGTGCCTGTGCCGGAGCGGAGGAGCTGCCGCCGGACACCGACGAGCTGACGTACGAGAGCGGTGGGGTGTGCGGGCTGTGCGTGCCGGGGCCGGCGCGGCGGGCCGTGACGTCGTACGGCGGAGAAGCCGGGCCGGGACCGGGGCGCGGGCGGTCGACCGGGGTGGTGCGTGAGAGCGACGGGGGTGTGACCCTCGCCATCGGCCCGTACGAGACCCGGCGGCTGCGTGACTGGTGCGGTGCGCGGCGGTTGACGGTCAGCGGGTTCCTCGCGACCGTGCTGGCCGACGCGTTCGCCCGGGAGAGCGGCCGCCGGGAGGTCACGGTCGCCAGGGCGGTGTCCCTGCGCCGGCGGTACGCCGAGCGGGCGCTGATCAGCGAACCAGGGTGTGTGCTGGGGCTGGTGCGGGCGCGGCTGCGGGCGGGCGGCGCCGGTCGGGACGCCGTGGGCGCGGGGGGCGACCTCGTGGGCCGGGCCCGGGGTCACGCGGAGGTGCTGTGCTCGGCCGGGCGGGACTGGCGTCCGGAGCGGCGGGCGCACACCGCGATCCGCCGGGCCGTGGAACGGGAGACGGCGGGGGGCGGCGGGCCGGAGCTGCGGGTGACCGACGCCGGTTCGGTGGACACCGCGCTCGGGCCGCACGCGGGGCGGGTCACGGGGTTCCGGACCGTGGCGGCTCGGGGCGACGGGGCGCTCGACGGCGCGCTGCATCTGTCGTCGTTCAAGGGGGCGTTGACGGTGGGACTGGCCGTCGGCGGGCCGTGGGCGGCTGCGGCGGAGCGGGAGTTGAGTGACGCCATGCTTTTGCACAACCGCAGGTGAGAGGCCCTGCGGGGGCGCGGACTCCTCAAAGTCGTAGTTGAAGATGGTCCCTTCGATTGAAAACAAAGAGTTCGTTCTCTATTTTTTGAGGGCAGGCTTCGTTCGAACCGGCGGGGCCCGCCCAGTGCGACCAGTCCAGAGGAAGGGAACGCGTCATGGTGAGGGCGTTTTCCAGCGTGGCCACCGGGCGGAGCGGATCCTCCGCACGCCGCTCCTCCTCAGGCGCCTTCGATGCCTTCATCGCGGAGATCTTCGAACGGCTGCCCCGTGCCGACCAGCGCAGATGGGCCCATGTCTACACACGAGGCCTGCTGACGACGCCGGGCCGCAAGACGGTACGCCGGCTCGCGTCCTCCGCCTCGGACTCCGCCACGGCGGCCCAGGCCCTGCACCAGTTCGTCAACGCCAGCCCCTGGGACTGGGAGCCGGTCCGCGCCCGCCTGGCCGACTGGGTCGTACGGCGGTCCCGGCCGCGTGCCCTGGTCATCGCCACGGCGGTGCTGCCCAAGCGGGGTGAGCGCTCCTGCGGAGTGCACCGCCGCTTCGTCCCGCAGGACGGACGTACCGTCAACTGCCAGGTCGGCGTCGGGGCGTTCCTCGCGGTGGAGCAGGGGACGGCGCCGGTCGACTGGCGGTTGCTGCTGCCCGGGCGGTGGGCCGAGGACGCGGGTCCGGGTCCAGCCGCGGGTTCGGCCGATGCCCTGGCACTGGACCTGGTCGACGCGGTGGGGACTCGGGAGGGGAGCGGCTCGGGCGGGGTGCCGGTGGTCGCCGACCTGGTCGGGTTCGCGGACCACGCCGCGCTGGTGGGCGGGCTCATCGGCCGGGGGCGGCGGTTCGTCGTGGCCGTACCCGATGACCTGGTGGTGCACCCGGACCGTGCGGCTCTCGGCGGGCCCGGCTCCCGTGCCGGTGCCGGCGTCGGTGCCGTGTCCGCGCGGAGCCTCCTCGCGGCCCACCCGGCCCGAGTGGCGACGGGGGTGGTCCGCCTCCCCGGCATCCCCGTCGCCCTCCGGTTGATCGGTGAGTCCGACGGCGGACGGATCTGGCTCACGGACCTCGTGGACAGGTCGCCGCGCGAGGTGTCGGCGCTGGCCAGGCTGCACACGAGTGCCGTCGACACGGTGGAGCGGCTGGCCGACGACTTCGGTCTGCGCGCCTTCGAGGGGCGCTCGTACGCCGGCTGGCACCACCACAAGACCCTGGTCTCCGCCGCCTTCGCCTACAGCACGCTCGGCTCCGCCGCCCCGACGCGGCCCGCCGACCCGGCCCACGCGACACACCGGCCACGCACCGCCCGCCCACCGCACCGGGCACGTACTGCGACGACCGGAGGACGGGCCGGTACGGCCCCGGGGCGCGGTGCCGGGGTTCCGGCACGGGCGCTCACCGCACCCGGGCGTGCCCCAGCAGCTCCGGCGCCCACCACACGCACCCTCGCGATCCCGCCCCCATCCCCCACGCCCCTCTCGCGCCCCCTCCTCACCCCGATACGAACGGAATCCTGATGGCCCTCCCCAAAGCGTTCTGGTTGTTGTGGTTCGGGCAGACCGTCAGCCGGCTCGGGACGCTCGCCCCTGCCTTTCTCGTGCTCTACATGGAGCAGGACGGGCTCGTCGCCCCGGGTACGACCCCGCTCGTCGTCGGGCTCTTCGGCGCCGGTGTCGTGCTGTCCGGGCTGGTGGGAGGGGCGGTCGCCGATCTGATCGGGCCGCGTCGCACCATCGTCGCCGCCCAGCCGGTCACCGCCGCGATGGCTCTGCTCTTCGCCGTCGCCGAGAACGTCGTCGCCCTGTGCGCGCTGTCGCTGATCACCGGGTTCCTGTCGTCCGTCGACCGGCCGGCCGGGGCCGGGCTGATCTCCGCGATCGTTCCGCAGGAGCAGTTCTCGAAGGCGTACAGCCTCTTCCTCGTCGGCTTCAACATCGGCATGTCGCTGAGCCCCGTCTTCTCCGGTTTCCTGCTCGAGGTCAGCCCCGGTGCCCTCTTCGTCGTCTGGGCGGCCTCCAGCCTCGTCTACGCGGCCCTCGTCTTCGCGGTGCCCGCCGATCCGCAGCCCGTGCGGGACACCGACCGGCCCGCCGGGGCCGCTGCGGCCCTCAAGTCGGCCGCACGCGGGATCGCCGAACCCTTCCGGACCCCCGTCCTGGTCGCCTTCCTCCTCCTGACCTTCCTGCTGGCCTGCATCTACCTCCAGGTCAACTCCGCGTTGCCGCTCGACATGCGGGCCAGCGGGCTGAGCACCGGGGACATCGGCTTCGTCCTCGCCGTCAACGCCGTGCTGTCCGTGCTGCTGCTCCCGCTCGTGCCCCGGCTGGTCGGCGGGCTGCGCGCCCACGTCCCGCTGATCCTGGCGGCCGTGTTCATGGCCCTCGGCTTCGGCGGCAACGCCCTCGCCGGCGGCATGGTCTCCTTCACGATCGCCACCGTCGTATGGACGCTCGGCGAGGTGCTGTGGGCCCCGATGTCCGCCACCTTCATCGCCGACCGGGCCCCGGCCGGACGCAGCGGCACCTACCAGGGCTCGTACTTCTTCGCCTGGAACGCGGCGTTCGTCGTCGGCAGCCCCGCCGGACTCGCCCTCGCCCACTCCCACGGCTACGAGGCGCTGTGGATGTCCGTCCTCGGCCTCGGGCTCGCGGTGACGGCCGGCTTCGCCCTGCTGCCCCGGCTGGCCGGGTTCGTGACCAAGCACGACTCCGACCCCGACTCCCCCTCCGACCCCGACACCGAGTCCGTCGGCACCGCCCGCGCAACCACCCCGTAACCCCTGACCCGAGAGACAAGGTGACCCACCATGCCCGCACCCACCCCCCGCACCGCGCTCCTCGTCGGCGCCGCCGGCGGCATCCTCAAGGAGGTCTCCCGCGAGCTCGCCGAGGAGGGCCACACGCTGGTCCTGTTCGACCGGGACGCCGAGGCCGTCGGCCGGCTCGCCGAGGAGCTGGGACGGATCACCAAGGTCGAGACGGTCGTCGGTGACATCACCGACATCCCGGCGGCGGAACGCCAGTTGACCGACATCGTCGACCGGTTCGCCCCGTCCATCCTCGTCAACGGCGTCGGCGGCGACACCCGCGTGATCGGCTACGCCGACCTCACCACCGACCACTTCGACGAGTCCTTCCTGGAGAACGTGGTCAGCAGCTGGATCGCGGTCAAGGTGTGCGCCCCGCGCATGGCCGCCGACGGCTACGGCCGCATCGTCAACTTCGCCTCGGCGGGCGGCCGTACCTACAGCCGCTTCAACAACGCCGCGTACGTCGCCGCCAAGGCCGCCGTCATCGGCATGACCAAGCAGCTGGCGTTCGAGCTGGCCCCGACCGGGGTCGTCGTCAACGTCGTCGCCCACGGGCCCATCGCCACCGAGCGGGTCGCCGGGGCGTTGGAGCGGCGGGACCCGGAGCAGCGGCAGGCCCTCCTGGCCAAGCTGCCGATGGGCCGCTACGGCACCGTCGCCGAGGCCGTCGGCAGTGTGCTGCACCTCTGCTCCGAGAGCGCCGGCTACTCGACCGGGTCCGTCATCGACATCAACGGCGGCATCTACATGTGAGTCCCGCCCGCACACCGTCCCCACGCCCAGTGACACCGGAGGCATCCATGGCGAAGTTCGTCGTCGAGTTCGAGTACAACGTCGACCGTGCGGGCCGGGAGCATCTGCACCCCGCCCACACCGAGTATCTGCGGTCCCTCACCGACAGCGGCGTCCTGCTGCTGGCCGGACCGCTCAAGGACACCAACGGCGGCCTGCTGGTCTACGAGGCCGAGGACCGCGACCGCCTCCAGGAGGTCCTGGACGCCGAGCCCTACGTCAAGGGCGGCATCGTCTGCCGGGTCCGTATCCGGCAGTGGGCGCCGGGCAAGGGCACCTGGGCCGCCGCGGCGGCGGAGAAGACCGCGGCCTGAGCCCGGGGCTTCGCCACCCTCCCCGTAATGAAGAAAGCCTCCCCCGAAAGGACCGACTGACGTGCTCGTGACGCCAGTTCAGCAAACCCCCGCCCCGCTGCGCCGGGAAGCCCTGCACGCCGGGATCGTCGACCCGGGCATGGACTCGATGCGGCTGCTCAGCGAGACGGCGATGAAGTTCCCCGAGGCGCTGTCGTTCTCGTCGGGGGCGCCCCACGACGGTACGCACGACCTCACGAAGCTCTCGTACTACGTCGACCGGTACATCGCGCACCTGCGGGAGCAGGGGGTGCCCGAGCAGCGCGTCACCCGGCTGCACTTCCAGTACGGACCCGTCAACGGGTTCATCCAGGAAGAGGTCGCCCGGATGCTCGCCAAGGACGAGGACATCGATGTCGCGCCCGAGGCGATCATGATCACGCACGGCTTCCAGGAGGCGGCGCTCGTCGCCCTGCGGGGCCTGTTCCGCTCGCCCGACGACGTCCTGCTGTCCGTGTCGCCGGCGTACGTCGGGATCCGCGGCGCCGCCCGCATGCTGGACATTCCGGTCAAGGGCATCACCGAGGGGCCCAACGGCCTCGAACCGGAGGCCGTGGCCGCCGCCGTGCGCGCCGTGCGCGCCGAGGGCAAGCGGCCCACCGCGCTCTACCTGGTCCCGGACTTCTCCAACCCGTCCGGCACGGTCGTCCCCCTGGAGGCCCGGCGGCGGCTGCTCGAGCTGGCCGCCGAGGAAGGGTTCACCATCCTGGAGGACAACCCGTACGGGCTGTTCGCGGACGACGAGGAGCGGCTGCCGACGCTCAAGGCGCTGGACACCCGCGGTGACGTCGTCTACCTCGGCTCCTTCGCCAAGTCCGCGTTCCCGGGCGCCCGCCTCGGCTATCTGGTCGGTGACCGGGAGGTCGTCGGCGAGGACGGCACCCGGCGCACCCTCGCCCAGGAGCTCTCCAAGGCCAAGGCGATGTTCACGGTCGGCTCGTCCTCGCTCTCCCAGGCCGCGATCGGCGGCATCCTCGTCGACGCCGGCTACGACCTGCGCTCCGCCACCCGCGATCTGGCCGCCGTCTACCAGGAGCGGCTCGCCGCCACCCTCGACGCCCTCGCCGAGCACTTCCCGCCCGAGCGGTACGCCGAGCACGGCGTGCGCTGGAACCGGCCGCGCGGCGGCTTCTTCCTGGTCGTCGAGGTGCCCTTCGAGGCCGACCTCGTCGCCATGGAACGGTCGGCCCGCGACTACGCCGTCAGCTGGGCGCCGATGAGCATGTTCCACCTCGACGGCAGCGGCGAACGCGCCCTGCGCCTCGGCTTCAGCAACCTCACGCCCGCCGCGATCCGCGAGGGCATCGCCCGCCTGGCCCGCTTCATCGAGGCCGAGTCCACGCCCGAACCGGAGGCCACCTCATGAGCAGCACGCCCACGCGCCCCGTGGCGGTGATCGTCGACGGCTACTCCGCCGGCAACTTCTACCCCGCCGCCTTCGCCGCGTACGGCACGGACGTCGTCCACGTCCAGTCCACCCCGGAGCTGATCCCGGCGATGGCGCCGCCGGACCTCACCGCCTACCGGGAGAACATCCCCGGCCACGGCGACGAGAGCGCCCTCGTCGAGCGGCTGCGCGCCCTCGACCCGGTGTGCGTGATCGCCGGCCAGGAGTCGTCCGTACCGCTCGCCGACCGGCTGAGCGAGGCGGTCGGCGTCCCCTCCAACGGCTCGGCACTGTCACCGGCCCGCCGCGACAAGTACGAGATGATCGAGACGCTGCGCCGCGCCGGGGTGCGCTGCGCGCGGCAGCTCAAGACCGACGACCCGGACGCGGCGGTCGGCTGGGCCGAGGAGCACGGCAGTTACCCGGTGGTCGTCAAACCGCTGAGCTCGGCGGCCTCCGACGGCGTCTTCGTCTGCGACGGCCCCGACGCGGTCCGCTCCGCCGCCCGGACCGTCCTCGACGCCCCGAACATGTTCGGCCTCGCCAACACCGAGATCCTCGTGCAGTCCTACCTCAAGGGCACCGAGTACATCGTCGACACGGTCAGCCGCGGCGGCGAGCGGTACGTCTGCGGGGTCTGGGAGTACGAGAAGACGCTGCTGCCGTCCGGCAAGAACATCTACAACCGCGACCTCCTCGCCGACCCGTACGACAACCCGGTGGTCGCCGAACTCACCGCGTACGTCGACGAGGTCCTCGCCGCCCTCGGCGTCGCCTGGGGGCCGGCCCACGCCGAGGTCATCGTCACCGACGAGGGCCCCGTCCTGGTCGAGATCGGCACCCGCCTCAACGGCAACATCAACGCCCCCTTCCACGACGTGTGCCTCGGCCACAACCAGGCGGCGCTCACCGCGCAGGCGTACACCCGGCCCGACGCGTTCCGCGCCGAGTACGCCGGCCGGACGTACACGAGGCTTCAGCCCGCCGTCGTCTACAACGCCCCGACCGAGCTCGACGGTGTCGTCGACAG
Source organism: Streptomyces sp. NPDC057099 (assembly GCF_042671245.1). Lineage (NCBI taxonomy): Bacteria > Bacillati > Actinomycetota > Actinomycetes > Kitasatosporales > Streptomycetaceae > Streptomyces > Streptomyces sp. NPDC057099. The sequence continues at coordinate 76,437 of NZ_JBHUTX010000031.1, read as the reverse complement.
CGTCGACGAGACGGCCGTGGCGGAGATCCGCGGCCTGGAGAGCGTCTTCCTCGCGACGGTCAAGTACGCGCCCGGCGCCCGGATCAGGCCCACGGTCGACCTGCTGACCAGTTCGATGCGGGTGTTCCTCACGGCGCCGGACGAGTCGGCCCTGACGGCCGGCTACGAGAAGGTCCGCGCGCTCAAGGACGCCGTGTACCGGGTCGCCTGACCCCCACCCACTCCCTGCCCTGCCTTTGTTCTCTCTACTTGCTTCCCGGAGGTCTGTCATGCACAGCCGTATCGGTCTCTTCCTGTCCCCCGTCCACGAGACCGGCCAGGACCCGCACCTCGCGATCCGCCGCAACCTGGACCTCGTCGAGTACGTCGACGACCTCAACTTCGACGAGGCGTGGTTCGGCGAGCACCACACGCTGGGCTGGGGCCTGGTCGGTGCGCCCGAGACGCTGATAGCCGCCGCGTCCCAGCGCACCACCCAGATCAAGCTGGCCCACGGCGTCGTACCGCTCTCCGGCCACCACCCCTTCCACGTGGCGAGCCGGGCGGTCCACCTCGACCACCTCACCCGCGGCCGGTACATCCTGGGCGTCGGCCCGGGCGTGCCCTTCGACGCGAAGATGTTCGGCCTGGAGCAGCCGGTGCAGCGCCGCCGTCTGGAGGAGGCCCTGCCGACGGTCCTGGAGCTGGTCAACGGCGACGAGCGGATCACCCAGCAGACGGACTGGTTCGACCTGCGCGACGCCAAGCTCCAGCTGCCGCGCTTCAGCCCGCAGGGCATCGAGGTCGCGGTCGCGACGTCCGGCACCTCGCAGTCCAGCCCGCGCCTGATCGGCCAGTACGGGCTGAGCATGACCTCGTTCGCGCTGCCCTTCGCCCTCCTCACGCCGGGCGCCCCCGCGCACATCAACCTGGCCCACCAGTGGAAGTACGCGGAGGAGGCCGCCGCCGAGCACGGGCAGACCCTGGACCGCGACAAGTGGCGCATCGCGCTGCCGGTGCACGTGGCCGAGACCCGCGAGGAGGCGTTCGCGGACGTCCGCGAGGGCTACGACCGCTGGCTGTTCGAGTACTTCGGCAAGGCGGCCGGCCGTGAGGTCCTCAGCCCCGACGTGCCGCGCGAGAAGGCGCTGGAGGCCCGGGTCGAGGCGGGCGGCGCGCTCGTCGGCTCGGTGGACGACGTGGTCGCCGGCATCGAGCGGCTGCACGAGATCACCGGCGGCTTCGGCACGCTGCTCGTCTACGTCGCCGACTGGACGTCCTGGGAGAAGACCAACCGCAGCATGGAGCTGCTGGCCCGTCATGTCGCTCCCCGCATCAACGGCTCGGCGGCCCGGCCGCAGGAGGCCGTGGACTTCGCGATCGCCAGCCGGAAGAAGTAGCGCGCCGCAGCACCTGGTGCGAGGCGGCGTCCTCGCCGAGCCCGCCGTATGTCACGTCATGTCACGCGAGGTCGGGCCGTTCCGTCGGCCCGGCCGTGCGTCCCACCCGATCGGAAAGAACTCATGCTGGAGCAACGCTCGTTCCGCGACATACTCGGCCGGTTCACCACGGGAGTGGTACTGGTCACCGCCGACACGGCCGAAGGCCCCAAGGGCATGGCGGTCAACTCCTTCACCTCCGTCTCCCTCGACCCGCCGCTGGTCGCCCTGTGCGCCGCGGACACCTCCTCGACCTGGCCGGCGATCCGCGAGGCCGGCTCCTTCGCGGTCACGATCCTCGGCGACCAGCACGCGGAGCTGTGCCGCCTGTTCAGCACCAAGGGCGCCGACCGCTTCGCATCGGGCGCATGGTCCACGACCCGGGCCGGGCACCCCATCCCCGCCGACGGTCTCGGCTGGCTGGACTGCCGTATCTCCACGGTCCATCCGGCGGGCGACCACGAACTGGTCATCGCCGAGGCCCTGGAAGGCGCCCTGACGGCCCAGGCGGGCCCCCTGGTCTTCCACGCAGGCCGCTTCACAGCCCTGGCAGCGGCCTGACCCGCCCCCTCCGGATACGTCCCGACGGCACCCCGCCACCACTCCCTCGATCACCGGCCCGGCACAGGCACCAAGTCCTGCGGGGGCACCGGGCCGACACGGGCACCGAGCCCCGCACGGGGCACCGAGCCGGCCGGACACCGAGCCCACAGGGACACGGGCCCAGCAAGGGCACCGGGCCGACACGAGCACCGAGTCACACACGGGCGCCGACCCGGCCGGACACCGAGTCCGCAGGGACGCCAGGCCAGCACAAGCACCAAATCCCGCACGGGCACCGAACCCCGCACGGGCACCGGGACGGCCAGGCACCGAGTCCGCGGGGACACCGAGCCAGCACAAGCACCCAGTCACGACAGGCACCAGGCCCAGCACAGGCACCGGATCCCCCACGGACACCGAGCCGACACGGGCACCGGGCCGGCCGGACGCCGAGTCCGCAGGGACACCGAGCCCAGCACAGGCACCGAACCCCGCACGGGCACCGAGTCCGTAGAGACACGGGCCCAGCACAGGCCCCCGGATCCCATCCGCGGGCACAGCCCTGGCCATGGCTACGGGTCCCGTTCCGGCACCGGGCACGGCCGTTGTACCGGCCAGGCCGCCAGGCAGGACGCGGCACCCCGTCGCTCACCACCCGCCACCACCCGCACCCGCACCCGCACCCGCACCTACCCTCCCCTCCCGCCACTCGCCGATCCGAGGCCACCGGCGTCCTCGGCCCGGTGTGGGGCCCAGCCCGACGTGACGGTCCGCCCGGCCCGGGACCTGGACCCGCCCGTCAGGGGGCCCGAGCCCTCTTGCACGGGTCCGCCCACCCGGGGCCCCGACCCGCCCCCGGGATCCGACTCCGACACTCCGCCCTGCCCCGGACCTGGCCCCGCCCGGGACCCGCCCCGGGACGCGTTCGTCGCGTCGACGCCCATGAGAAAGGCAACCGCGTGTCCCACACCGATCCGATACCCGAGGCGCTCACCCTCCCCCTGCCGCCGGATGCCGGGCCGGAGGCCGACCTCCGCTTCGTCCGGACCGCCCCGCGTCACCTCGTCGACCGCAGTGCCGTGGCCGAGGTGCTGATCACCGACTGGCGGCGGCTGGGCCCCGACGCGTTCCGGCTGGGCGCGCAGTGGCCGCGCGGGCACCACTTCTACGCCCCCATCGCGGGTGCCTGGTACGACCCCCTGCTCACAGCGGAGTCGCTACGGCAGGCCTCCGTCCTGGTCGGCCAGACGTACTACGGCGTCCCGGCGGACCATCACTTCACCATCGCCGAACTGGAGTTCGAGGTCGTGCCGGGTGTCATCCTGCTCGGCACCCGCCCCGCCGAGATGCGCCTGGAGGCCGCGGCCACAGCCGTCCGGGGCACCACGCACCGCCACGGCCCCCCGACCGCACTCACCCTGGAGGCCGACCTCCTGCGCGGCGATGACTTCGCCGGCGCGGGACGGCTGACACTGCGCACCTCCGCCCCCCGGGACCCCGCCGCAGGGGAGGGCGGCGGGTACCCGCCCCTGCCCGACCCCGTGCCGCCCGCGATCGTGGGCCGCCTCGACGAACGCGACGTCGTCCTCGGCGTCCCCCGCTCCGCCGCCGCCCGCCGGAGCCTGAACTGGGACCTGCGGATCGACCCCGGCCACCCGGTGCTCTTCGACCACCCCACCCACGAGATCCCCGGCATGGTGCTCCTGGAGGCCGCCCGCCAGGCCGTACAGGCGGCCTGCGCCCCGTACCGCGTCCTCCCCGTGGAACTGCGCAGCGCCTTCCACTTCCCCCTGACCCTGGACCTCCCCTGCCGCATCTCCGCGACCAGGCTCCCCGCGCAGGACGCGAACGAGGACGCCGCGCTCCGGGTCACCGCGTGGCAGTCCGGCCGACTCGCCTTCGACAGCCTCGTGGTGGCGAGCCTGTGCGACTGAAGGAGGACTGGAAGGATCTTCCGGACACTTCTAGGGCGTCGGGTCGCCGTCGTTCCCGCCCGGCTTCGGCTCGGCCAGCTGTGCCGTGCAGTAGGCCGTGACGTTCCGCTCGCCGCCCGCCGCCGCCACGAGACGCTGCCAGACCGTCTCGTCCACGCCCTGGCCGTTTCCTCCGATCTCCTGGTAGTCGCGGCAGTCGTCCTCGGTGGCCGGGGCGGGGGCCGGGCGTGCGGAGCCGTCGTCCGCCGGGAAACCCGTCGCGCCGATCACCCCCATGGCGACACCGACCAGCAGCAGACCGGCGAACAGCACGGAGAGCATCGTCCGCAGGGACGGCGGCAACGGGTGGCCCCGTCCCCCGGGCCCCCGGTCGTCCCCGCGGCGGGCGCGGCCGCGGTGGGCCCCGGCGTCCCGAGCGGCCCGGAACGCGGCCACGGCCCGCCGCTCGGCCTCGGGGTCGACCCCGTCCCGGACGAGGGAGGCGACGATCAGCGCCTTGACGTCGGCGTCGGGAAGGGCGGGGCGGGAACGACGGCCGGGAAGCCCGCCGCCGTTCTGCCGTTCACCCATGTCCGATTCCGTTCCTGCTCGAGTCCTGCTCGGTTCCTGCTCGGTTCCTGCTCGGTTCCTGCTCGGTTCCTGCTCGATCCGCTCGCCCGCACGGCCGCCGGGCCACCAGTACGTGCCGCGCGTCCGGCCTGTTCAGGACGGAACGACCGCGCGGACCCGTCGACCCCGCCGCCCCCGCCGGAGAAGCTGAGCATCGTTCACGTCGACTCCCCCAGCGTCCGGGGAGCCTCATCCGTCACACCCTCCGCGCCCAACTGCCGGGCGAGGCGCCTCAGCCCCCGGTACGCGGCCGTGCGCACCGCGCCCGGCCGCTTGCCCAGGACGCGCGCGGCGGCCGGGCCGTCGAGGCCGACCACGACTCGCAGCAGCACGGCCTCGGCCTGGTCGCGAGGCAGCCCGCGGACCAGCTCCAGGGCGTGCTCGGTGGAGAGTCCCTCCAGCGCCTGGTCGTGCGTGCTGTGCGGCCCGGGCAGGTCCAGGACGTCCTGTTCCAGCACGGCCGGCCGGGGCCGTACCCGCTGCCGGCGCAGATGATCCAGCGCCCGGTGCCGGGCGATGGTCGCCGTCCAGCCGCGGAAACCGGGCCCGTCGCCCTGGAACCGCCCCAGGTCCCGGGCTATCTCCAGCCAGGCGTCGGACGCCACGTCCTCCGCGTCGTCCCCGACCAGGCCGCGCAGATAGCCGAGCAGGCCGGGCTGCACGAGCCGGTAGGCGACCGCGAAGGCCGCCTCGTCTCCCTGCTGGGCCCGCGCGACGGCCGCGCCCAGTTCCCCGTCGTACGCCCGCATGCGCCGGGGCGCCGCTCCCTGACCCACGTACCGTCCCCGTCCGTACCGAGTGCGCGCCCTCCCGTACCACGCCCCCACGGTGATCAGCGCCGGTGCGGGCGGAAGTGTCACAGCGCGTCAGGCGCCCGGCGGCCGACCACCGTTCGGGTCATCCCGACCCGCCGTCCTCGGGAGCGCCGGCCCGCGGAGGTTTGGGCCAAGTGACGTACCGGGGAGCTCTGCACGGGATGCAACCGCCCCACGAAAGGCGAGCGCCGTATGCCCTCTCCCCTCCTGCGCACCGCCGTCGCCACCGCTCTGGCCCTCGGTGCCCTCGGTCTGGCCCAGCCCGCCCGGGCCTCGTCCGCGGACGGCGTGTACACCGTCCGGGTGCCGGACGGTGATCCGCACAAGCGCTCCCTCGCGCCGCGCACCACCGAGCCGTTCAGCATGGTCGGGGTCACCTGGGCGGACCCGGACGCCGCCCTGGACGGCACCGCGTATGTGCGCACCCGCTCCCGCGAGAGCGGCGAGTGGAGCGCGTGGCGGGCCCTGGACACCGATGTGCGCACGCCCGAGAGCGGCCCCGACCACGACCACTCCGGGGTGCGCGGCGGCACCCAGCCGCTGTGGACCGGGCCCTCGGACGGCGTCCAGGTGCGTGTCTCGGGCGGGCGGCTGCCGCAGGGGCTGCGCGTCGAACTGGTCGACCCGGACGGCGGTTCGGACGCCGTGCACACCTCGGTCGTCGAACCGGGCGTCCCCGAACCCGGTGCCCCCGAGCCCGGTGCCGTCGAACCGGCCCCCGGAGCGCCCCTGGCCGCCCGACCCACCGTGACGTCGCGCTCCGCCTGGGGCGCCGACGAGTCCCTGGTGAAGGACCCGCCCACCTACACCACCGGCACCCAGGCGATGTTCGTCCACCACACGGCGGGCACCAACGACTACACCTGCTCCCAGTCGGCGTCGGTCGTGCGCGGTGTGTTCCTGTACCACGTGCAGAGCAACGGCTGGAACGACATCGGCTACCACTTCCTCGTCGACAAGTGCGGAACCGTCTTCGAGGGCCGGGCGGGCGGCATCGACAAGCCCGTCCTCGGCGCGCACACCTACGGTTTCAACACCGCGACCAGCAGCGTGTCGGTGCTCGGCGACTACTCCACGGCGACCACCAACGCCGCGGTGCGCGCGTCGGTCGCCAAGGTGGCGGCCTGGAAGCTCGGCCTGTACGGCCACGACCCGGCCGGGACCGTGGTGCTGACCTCCGGTGCCGACAACGGCAAGTACCAGGCGGGCCAGAAGGTCACGCTGAACCGCGTCTCCGGGCACCGCGACGGCTCTCCGACGGAGTGCCCCGGACAGAACCTCTACGACGACCTGCCCGAGATCCGCTCCCTCGCCTCGAAGGCCGGCACGCTCGCCGCACCGCAACCGGCGACGCAACCGGAACCGGCACCCGAACCGGCCCCGGAGCCCGCACTCGAGCCGGACTGGGAAGGGGACCTCGCCGAGCTGGGGATCGAGGGCGTGCTCGCGCGCTGACGCTACCGCCGGGGCGCCGTGCCCACCGCGTCCCGGCAGAGCAGCCGCAGCGAACCGTGACCGCCGTAGCAGCGGCGGGCCTCGTCGATCGGGTCCCAGAGGCGCCCGTCGGGGGTGCGGATCCAGTGGTCGCCGCCAGTGGCCCACCACTCGGCCCCGCCCTGGCGTGCCATCACCTCACCGGCATACGCCCCGAACCCGCGCAACACCTCCTCCACGGCCGCGTACGGCGCTCCTTCCCGCCGTATCCCCTCGATCATGCGGTCGATGCTCCACAGACTCTGTGCCGAGTAGTCGAGGCGCAGTCGTGCTCCCTCGCGCATCGTCGCCACTGTGTCCGCCGCCCACCGCAGCGGCTTCGCAGCCGCCGATGGCCTGGTCTCCTGCTGAGTCGTCACACCCCTTCAATGCGCTGCGGGGCGGTGTTTCGTCACGCGAAAACGGCGACTTCCCCGAAGTGGTGCAGGACCGCCCCACCTCGGCCTTACGACAGTCACAGGACTCTTTCAGGAACGGGGTTTAGGTCGGTCGGGGTGCCCCGACGGGCCTCAGCCCTGTTGCCGGGTCCGGCGGGAGACCACGGCGCGCAGCACCCGGCGTCCCTCCGTCGACACCTCCAGCGCCCGCCGCAGCCCGGCCGGCCCGTGTCCGGCCAGGACCTCGAGGACGGTGACCTGGCGGCGCAGTTCGGCGGCGACGAGCGGCGACATGCCCTCCGTACGGCCCTGGCGACGGGTGTCGACCGAGGAGGCCTCGTCCTGGGCGGTGTCGAGGAGGCGGTGGATCTGGAGGGAGGCGACGGAGCAGGCGTCGGCCCACACCCGCACCTCGGCGGCGGACCGCTCGGCGGGGGCGGCCTCGAGCATCCGGTGGGCGAGCGCGACCGCCTCGTCCCCGTCGCCCGCGGCGTCCAGCTTCCCGCGCGCCTGCTCAAGACCGTCACCCCAGTCGCCGGCACCGGCGTCGTCGGTGAGGCTCGCCCACAGCGGCCGCAGGATCTCGTCGTCGCCGCCCAGCAGGGGCACGCACCGATCCAAACAAGCCAGCCCGCTCGCGGCCAGCCCGCGTTCGTCGGCCTGTGCGATCAACTCCACCAGGCTCATCCACGCCTCCCTCCGCGGGCCATCTCCGGGGCCCTACCAGGCCGCTATCAGCCCTCACCCCTCACGGAACCCGCACTTCCCCTTACTGCGCGCAACAGCCCCGGAGTGTCACAGGGGCACCACGCCCAGTCGGTCGAGGAAGCGGAAGAATAGGTTTTCGGCCAGAGGATCAGGGTCTGAAGTCAGTACGTCCACCAGCGCGTCGGCGTTCACCTCATGTCCGGCCTCGGCGGCCCAGCGCACCGCGCGCTCGGCGGCGTCGCGGGGTTCGAGGAAGTAGTCCTCCAGCGTGAGGCCCTCCCGGTCCGCGCCTAAGTAGCCGGCCATCGCGGTCCGCGCGAGGCACGTCGTCCACGCCCCGCTCTCCGGCGCCGCGGCCTCCAGCACCACGCACTCGCTGTTCATGACGTACCCGAACAGCGAGGGCGCCCCGGTCTCCCGGGCGAGGTCGTTCATGCTCCCGATGTCGCCGTCGCCGCTCGGGTACTCCCACAGCTGCCAGCCGCCCGGCGCCGAGCTGTGCGGTGTCATACCGCCCTCGGCACCCGGCAGCGCGGCCAGCTCCGCCAGCGGCTGCTCCGCTCTCCCCACGACGAAGTAACCCCAGTAGCCCATGTTCCGGTTCCCCCCGGCATATTCGATCCGACTCCCGTCAGAAGACCACCACAGTCGTACGGGAGTTCGCAGCCGTATGGGCCAATTCGTGGGGAGTCAGCCGAGCCTGTCCGCCAGCGCCCGGAACTCCGCCCACGACAGCTCGGGCCTGTCCGGGTCCCACAGCTTCTGGACGGTCGCCCGCAGCGGCATCCGGATCCCGTCCGCCACCTGGTCCTGCGTCTGCGAGTCGGCCAGGTCGCACCAGACGGCGAAGTTCCCGCCGAGGATCTGCCCGTCGTAGCGCTCCGGCACGGCCGTGGTGCCGCGCAGCACCCGTGGCGTCCACTGCTCGTAGATCCGCTGCCCCGTCGGATAGACGAAGGTCTGCGGCTCGCCGAGCACGTAGTACAGGTACTCGTCGTTGTAGTTGATCACCTTCCGGCCCGCCCGCAGGTACTCCAGGGGCTCCCGGGCGCCGATCTCCTTGCCGGTCCAGTAGGCGACCTGGATGTCCTTGTCGGGCTCGACGGACGTGCCGCGGAAGAATCCGTCGTTCCACGCGCGCGGGGTGCGGTCGCGCTCGCGGACGGTGGCGGCCCGGTCGTTGAGCCAGCCCGTGGTGAGGTCGGCGACCGTGGCGCCGGAGCCGTACTTCTTCTGCGCCGCGGCGGCCAGCTGCGGGAACGCCGCCTCCGGGTCGGAGCGGACCAGCGCCTGGTACTCGTCGGCCCCGAGATGCCAGGGCTTGCCGGGGAAGAGCTCCGCGTACTCGTTCAGCAGCTCGTCGACGATCTCGGCGCTCTCGGGCTTGGAGATGTCGATGGCGCCCTGCACCGCCGACCCCTGCGCGGTGCGCAGCTGGAGGTCGGGGTGGGCGCGCAGGACCGCGCCCAGGTGCCCGGGCGAGTCGATCTCGGGCACGACGGTGATGTGCCGGCTCTCCGCGAGGTCGATGATCTTCCGCACCTGCGCCTTGGTCAGATGCGGCTGGGACACGATGTCCGGCTGCGTGTCGGACTCGATCCGGAACCCCTGGTCGTCGGAGAAGTGCAGGCCCAGCTCGTTGAACTTCAGATCGCCCAGCTCCCGGACCCGGTCCTCGATCCAGCCGGCCGTGAAGTTCTTGCGCGCGATGTCCAGCATGAAGCCGCGCTGCGGCTTGGCCGGCTCGTCGCGCACCACGCCCTCGGGCGCCGTCCCGCCGTCGTGGGTCTCCTGCTTGAGCGTGCGGGTGCCGTAGAAGACGCCCGCGTCGGCGGGCCCGGTGATCTCCGCGCGCCCGTCGCGCACGGTCATGACGTACGACTCCGGGTTCGCCTTCTTGTCGCCCCCGAGCGCCAGCCGCAGGTCCCCGGCGCGCCGGTCGTCCTTCTCGCCCGCGTACGTCAGCCCCAGCTCGCCGGCGACCAGCCGTCCCTCGTCGGCCAGCGAGGCGTCGTCCACGACCACGCGGTTGCCGCTCTCGGGCTGCCAGCCCGGGCCGCGCGCCGGCTCGTGGTCGCGCACGGCGGGGATCGTCCGCGGCGCCTTGGACAGGGCGTACGAGCGGGTCGGGCTCGGGCTGCTCTCCGGCGAGGTGCCGCGCGGGGCGGCGGCGGTCCGACCGTCGGAGGGTCTGGCCTCGGCCCCTGTGGAACCGCCGTCGCCGTCCGAGGCCGCCCAGAGCCCGAGACTCACCCCGGCCGCGACCATGACCAGTGCGACGGCCATGGCCACGACCAGCACTGGCCGCTGTTTCACCTGCTTCGCCGTTTCCCGGCGCCTGTGCTGACTCACACGGCCAACCTAAAACCCCATGGCGTGCGGCGCGCGTCCACCACACGTTCCGAAACTCTCTCGCCCGGGTGAAATTCGGGCATCCGTCGGACACGTCTCGGTCGCACTCGATAGCGTGACGTCACATCTCTCACACCTTGCCCTGCCGACACACGTGACGCCCACGAGGATCCACGCTGCCCGCGCACCGTCTCCCAGACCTTCCCGGCCGAGCCGCCATACCGGTGGAGCATGTCAACGCGGCCTCCGCGCAGGAACTGGAGCAGACGCTCCTCACCTGCTTGCGCAGCCACCGCTGGTCCCGGCGTGTCGCGGAACACCGCCCCTATCCGGACCTGGCCTCCCTGCTCGCCGCCGCAGACGAGGCGGCGTACGACCTGGCCTGGGGCGACCTCACGGAAGCCCTGGCGGCCGAGCCCCTGCCCGCGCTCCCGCCGGACACCTACGCCGCGGCCCACACCGCCCTCAGCGCGGCCTACGCCGCCTACGAGGCCCGCTTCGGCCATGTGTTCGTCATCTGCCTGGACGGCCTGACCCCGGACGAGACCCTGGACCACCTCCTGGAAGCCATCCGGTCACGATTGACCAACGATCCCGAGGAAGAGCGGACAGTGGTGGCCGACGAACTCCGCCGCCTGGCGAAGGAACGGCTGGTCGACGCCCTCAGGGGCGCGGGGAACTGCGCGATCGACCACAACGAACCCGCACCCGGCAGATAACGGGAAATCACACCCCAGAAGCCGCAGACGCTAGCCCGTAAGCATGCCAGTTTGATCACACAGCCAGACCCCCGCTAAGCCCAGCGGCAGCGCATCGCTACGATGCTGGGGGCCGGTGGACCGTACCCGGCCGGGCCCGACCGACACACCAAGCCGGCGCGGCCCCAATCCCCGCTCCCGGAGGAAACTTCCGTGCCGGCTGGAACGCTGTACCGCGGCCGGGAAGGAATGTGGTCCTGGGTGGCTCATCGAGTCACCGGCGTCCTCATCTTCTTCTTCCTGTTCGTTCACGTGCTGGACACCGCTCTCGTCCGCGTGTCCCCTGAGGCCTACGACACCGTCGTGGCCACGTACAAGACGCCGATCGTCGCGCTGCTGGAGTACGGCCTCGTCGCCGCCATCCTCTTCCACGCGCTCAACGGCCTGCGCGTCATCGCCGTCGACTTCTGGACCAAGGGCGCGCGGTACCAGAAGCAGATGCTCTGGACCGTCGTCGCCCTGTGGGCCGTGCTGATGCTCGGGGCGATCTACCCCGTCCTCGGCCACGCCGCTCGTGAACTCTTCGGGAGCTGACGCCAATGTCCACGTCTGAGAAGACCGCCGCCGGCGTCGGCCCCGTCGAGGGCGGCGCCGTCTACACCGTCGACAACCCGGCCCCCTTCATCGAGGCCCCGCGCAAGCGCACCAAGAAGACCCCGAAGTCCACGCGGGGCAACTTCGAGCTGGCCGCCTGGCTGTTCATGCGCCTGTCCGGCGTGGTGCTGGTCGTGCTGGTCCTCGGCCACCTGCTGATCCAGCTCGTGCTGGACGGCGGCGTGTCGAAGATCGGCTTCGCCTTCGTGGCGGGCCGCTGGGCGAGCCCCTTCTGGCAGGTCTGGGACCTGCTGATGCTGTGGCTCGCGATGCTGCACGGCGCCAACGGCCTGCGCACGGTCATCAACGACTACGCGGAGCGCGCGAACACCCGGCTGTGGCTCAAGGGCCTGCTCTACACCGCCACGGTGTTCACCATCCTGCTGGGCACGCTGGTGATCTTCACCTTCGACCCGAACATCCGCTAGGCACGGGGCTGCGAGAATCATGAAGATCCACAAGTACGACACCGTCATCGTCGGCGCCGGTGGCGCGGGCATGCGCGCCGCCATCGAGTCGACGAAGCGCAGCCGCACCGCGGTCCTGACCAAGCTGTACCCCACCCGCTCCCACACGGGCGCCGCGCAGGGCGGCATGGCCGCCGCGCTGGCCAACGTGGAGGAGGACAACTGGGAGTGGCACACCTTCGACACGGTCAAGGGCGGTGACTACCTGGTCGACCAGGACGCCGCCGAGATCCTGGCGAAGGAGGCCATCGACTCCGTCCTCGACCTGGAGAAGATGGGCCTGCCGTTCAACCGCACCCCGAACGGCACCATCGACCAGCGCCGCTTCGGCGGTCACAGCCGTAACCACGGCGAGGCCCCGGTCCGCCGCTCCTGCTACGCGGCCGACCGCACCGGCCACATGATCCTCCAGACGCTGTACCAGAACTGCGTCAAGGAGGGCGTGGAGTTCTACAACGAGTTCTACGTCCTGGACCAGCTGATCACCGAGGTCGACGGCGTCAAGAAGTCGGCCGGTGTGGTGGCGTACGAGCTCGCCACCGGCGAGATCCACGTCTTCCAGGCGAAGTCCGTGGTCTACGCGTCCGGCGGCTGCGGCAAGTTCTTCAAGGTGACGTCCAACGCGCACACGCTGACGGGCGACGGCCAGGCCGCGGTCTACCGCCGGGGTCTGCCGCTGGAGGACATGGAGTTCTTCCAGTTCCACCCGACCGGCATCTGGCGCATGGGCATCCTGCTGACGGAGGGCGCCCGCGGTGAGGGCGGCATCCTCCGCAACAAGGACGGCGAGCGCTTCATGGAGAAGTACGCGCCGGTCATGAAGGACCTCGCGTCCCGTGACGTCGTCTCCCGCTCCATCTACACGGAGATCCGGGAAGGCCGCGGCTGCGGCCCCGAGGGCGACCACGTCTACCTGGACCTGACGCACCTCCCGCCGGAGCAGCTGGACGCGAAGCTCCCGGACATCACCGAGTTCGCGCGCACCTACCTCGGCATCGAGCCCTACACGGACCCGATCCCGATCCAGCCCACGGCGCACTACGTCATGGGCGGCATCCCGACGAACGTCGAGGGTGAGGTCCTGGCGGACAACACCACCGTCGTCCCGGGCCTGTACGCGGCCGGCGAGGTCGCCTGCGTGTCCGTGCACGGCGCCAACCGCCTCGGCACCAACTCGCTGCTGGACATCAACGTGTTCGGCAAGCGCGCGGGCATCGCCGCCGCGGAGTACGCGCAGACGGCGGAGTTCGTCGAGCTGCCGGAGAACCCGGCGGAGCTCGTGGTCGAGCAGGTGGAGCGGCTGCGTGACTCCACCGGCACCGAGCGTGTGACGGCGATCCGCCGCGAACTGCAGGACACCATGGACGCCAACGTCATGGTGTTCCGCACCGAGCAGACGATCAAGACGGCGGTCGAGAAGATCGCGGAGCTGCGCGAGCGGTTCAAGAACGTGTCGATCCAGGACAAGGGCAAGCGGTTCAACACGGACCTGCTGGAGGCCATCGAGCTGGGCAACCTGCTCGACCTCGCCGAGGTCATGGCGGTCTCCGCGCTCGCCCGCAAGGAGTCCCGCGGCGGTCACTACCGCGAGGACTACCCGAACCGCGACGACGTCAACTTCATGCGGCACACCATGGCGTACCGCGAGGTCGGCGCCGACGGTTCCGAAACCGTCCGTCTCGACTACAAGCCGGTCGTCCAGACCCGCTACCAGCCGATGGAGCGTAAGTACTGATGGCTACCCCTGTTGTGGACAAGGCGGAAGCGGCCGGCCAGCCCGAGCCCGGCTTCGCCGACTCCCCCTACATCACCGTCACCTTCCGGGTCCGCCGCTTCAACCCGGAGGTCTCGGCCGAGGCGACCTGGGAAGACTTCCAGCTGGAGATCGACCCCAAGGAGCGCGTCCTCGACGGCCTCCACAAGATCAAGTGGGACGTCGACGGCACGCTGACGTTCCGCCGCTCCTGCGCGCACGGCATCTGCGGCTCCGACGCCATGCGGATCAACGGCAAGAACCGCCTCGCGTGCAAGACGCTGATCAAGGACATCAACCCCGAGAAGCCGATCACGGTCGAGCCCATCAAGGGCCTCACGGTCCTGAAGGACCTCGTGGTCGACATGGAGCCGTTCTTCCAGGCGTACCGCGACGTCATGCCCTTCCTCATCACGAAGGACACGAACGAGCCGACGCGTGAGCGCCTTCAGTCGGCCGAGGACCGCGAGCGCTTCGACGACACCACGAAGTGCATCCTGTGCGCCGCGTGCACGTCCTCCTGCCCGGTCTTCTGGAACGACGGCCAGTACTTCGGCCCGGCGGCCATCGTCAACGCGCACCGCTTCATCTTCGACTCGCGCGACGAGGCCGGAGAGCAGCGCCTGGAGGTCCTCAACGACCGCGACGGCGTCTGGCGCTGCCGCACGACCTTCAACTGCACGGACGCCTGCCCGCGCGGCATCGAGGTCACCAAGGCGATCGCGGAGGTGAAGCGAGCGCTGATCACGCGCCGCTTCTGAGTTCGCGTTCCGCAGTCCTTCGAGGGCCCCGTTTCCACTGGGAACGGGGCCCTCGGGCATATGCCACACCATCGGGTGAAGGAGGCTGAGAGGGACGCTCGGGGGGTGTCCGACCTACGATGATGCTCTCGACACCAGCCACGGGAGGCACCTGATGTCCGCTGCAGCCGTCGAGCGGCCTTACGGAAAGCGTCCGCTGATCGCGGAGGCCAACCGGCTCATGGAGCGCAACCCGGGCTACCGAGTCGAGATCATCGGAGGCCAGATCCTCGTGTCCCCACCTCCCGACGGCCCTCACGGCGATGTGATGACCGATCTGACGCTGCCCCTCATCGCGGCCGGCCTCCACGGGACGGAGTCACGACTGATCCAAGGCATCGGCCTCTGGTTGCCGACCGGGACGGAGGACTACGCGATCCCGGACTTGTCCCTGGTGGACGCCGACTACCGGGACCACCTCATCGAGAACAACTGCTACGACCCCGTCTGCTTCCGCATGGTCCTGGAGGTCACCTCCAGCAACTACCGGACCGACCTGCGCACCAAGGTCACCGCGTACGCGGAGGCGAAGGTCCCGGTGTATGTCATCGTCGACCGCAAACACCAGCGCCTCCACGTCCTCACCGCCCCCGCCGGGGACAAGTACGAGAACCATCGTCCCCATGCCCCCGGCGAACTCGTCACACTCCCCGACTCCATCGGCGCCGAGGTCACCCTCGATGTCGCCGCGATTCTGAAGGCGGGACAGTCAGGGGCGCACGACTGAGCGCAGCACTTGGAACCGGCCAGATCCAAGCCGGAACCGGCCACCTACCCCTGCTGCTCCTGTGGCTGATGGGGTTGAGCGTCACCAAACTGTCGCCCATGCCCTCCTGAGGAACGCCCTCCCCGGTCCTCGCGCGGGAGGACTCGACTGCCTCCCCCTCGGGCCAGCGGCGACCGTCATAATGCGCTGTACGAACTTGCTCTGCGCACTAGCCTCCGCAAGGGCGCACTCCTCGACCTCGACGGCGGCACCGCCACCGTCCACCGCTCTCTCCAGCGCACCCGCAGCCAAGGGCTGACCGTCCTGACCACCAAGACCCTCGCATCCGAATGCCGCATCGCCCTCCCCGCCGAATGCATCAGCTCCCTCAAGATTCATCAGGAACGGCAGGAAGAAGAGCGTCAGGCGGCCGGAACGGGCTGGACGGACAAGGGGCTCGTCTTCACTACCCCGCAGGGCAGGCCCCGCTCGACCCCACCAACCTCACCCGCCGCTTCCGCCGCCGCCTCCTCCACAGCGCAGGGCTGCGGACGATCCGCTTCCACGACCTTCGACACTCGACCGCGACACTGCTCCTGGAACACGGCGTCGACCTCGTCGTCATCAAGGAACTCCTCGGCCACGCCCACATCGGCGTCACCGCCACCTTCTACGCCCACGTCCGCCTCCGCCTCCACCTCCACCTCCACCTCCGCCTCCGCCTCCGCCTCCGCCTCCGCCTCCAGCGTCAGGCCATCGACGCCCTCGGCAGCATCCTCGGTCCGACCGACGCCCCGGACGACCGCTCACCGCAGCCTTCGTCCGCTGACGTTGCCGTCAACTACTGCCGTCAAGAGCCCCAGAGGCCCCGCCGGATTCAAGAATTCCCGGCGGGGCCTCTGGCTTGTTCAAACTGACAGCTCCTGCTGCGCCTTGGCATACGAATTAGCCGGGACAAGCTCGGACATCTTCCTGAAGAAGATCATCCCAGCCGCTTTGACAGCCTCCAGGAAATCCACGGATGAAGCATTTACCGTCTTCGTTTCTTCGCCAATCTTGGCGGTCACCAAGACGCGAGGCCCTGCAGCCCGAAAGGAGAGTTTGATCGGCTGATCTGGGAAATATGTCTCCGCGTAACCCGATGACCGCATTTTCGTCACCATCTCGGCGATATAACACCAGAGCTGGTCAACGTAGTCCCACTCTTCAGTGCCGATGATTTCCAATCCATCAACGGACAGCCGAATGGCACCTTCAATGTAGTCAAGGTCGGGCGGCGGGGTGCGGCAGGCTTCCACCTGCACGAACCCACCGTCCGCACCTTTCAGGAACGTCTCAATCTCAACCACGTCTCAGGCCCTTCGATGATGGTTATTCCGGATAGAACTGGCCCACTCGACCTCTATTCATGCCGAGTACGTAATCGACGCCGTTGACGTTCCCGCGAATTGGATAAATGCCTTGACTGCCTCGCTGAACCAGCTCATCGCGGTTCTGCCGCATGACTTGACCGATAGCGCCTTGGACGTCATCAACACTCATGCTCGAATCGAAGAAGGTCTGTGTTTTCTTCACCGAGCCATCCCAATACTTCGGGTGATGACGAGTGAGGATGTGCTCCATTCCCTTCTTATCCAGCAAGAAGGACTGATTACCGAACTGGAACCGCTGACTGCTCCAGCCCCGGAGAGCGGGAAGGCATCCTCCACTGTTATGAACCAGAACCGGCGTCTGTCCAGCGAGTACATAGTACGTATGCAGGTCATCAACCGTGAGGTTGTAAGTCCGCGCCTGCTTCGTGAACGGCCGGTTGCCCGTGACGACGACGGTGTCGCCGTCTTCCGTGAGCAGAGCCACGCCTGGCTTGAGGTCGCCCGCCTCGATCCAGTCATGCTCGGACGGGGACCAGAAGGGGTGCTCGTGGGTCGCGGTGAGTTTCTCTACACCGTCATCCGTGACGATGGACAGTTCGTTGAAATGTTTGTCGGCTTCCGTCCGGATGAGCCGGGTGACCTTCCGGGGACCGGTCTTGCCCGTTTCCGGGTCGGTGGCCTGGACGGCGTCGCCGACCTCGATGTCCTCGATGTCCTCGGTGGTGCCGTCGGCCATGAGGACGTCGGTGCCTGCGAGGAAGCACTGGCAGCCGCCCGGCGGCTTGGCCCTGCCTCGGACACCCGCCCCCGGGATGCCCAGCCCGCCCCAACCGAACTCGAAGAAGCCACCGGCCACGACCTGCATGAAACTCGCGGCGGTGCCCTCAGGGCAGATCTTGCCTCCCCGACAGGCCATGTACAGCCAGCGCCGCACCTGCGTCTGCTGGGCGGGGTTGGTGCGATCGCCGAGGTACTCGGGCGTGGACCCGTTGGTGTTCCTCGTGCCCAGCCACAAGTCGTAGAAGCGGTTGCGCACCTTCTGCCAACCCGGGAAGCTCTTCGGGATGTAGACGCCCGGGAAGATCTGACGCTTGCCGGTTCCAGGAACGACGTGTTCGTAAGGGAGTTCCTGGTAGACAGGGCTCGACTTCGCCGGCTTGGTCACCTCGCCGTTCGTGGCGCCGCCCTTGCCTTCACCCCCGCCGCACAGGTCAACAGGGCACAGGCCGGAAGGGTCGGACTGGCTGACCGGGCTGTTGTTGGCGTAGGCGTACCCGTTCATCTGCAGCGGGTCCGCGATGTCGATGATCGGGTCTGCCGAGAGGAAGCGGCCGGAGGTGTGGTCGTATTCGCGGGCGCCCATGTGCGTCAGGCCCGTGGACGTGTCGTCGATGCCCACGCCCAAGTAGCCGCGCTTGTTGGGCCAGGTGGACGGTTTGGTGCCGCGCGTTTCGCCGTACGGCTTGAACGCGCGGCGGGTGACCGGCTGGCCGGTCGCGAGTTCGACGGAGGTGTTCGCCGTTCCCAGGTGGTCGGCTATGAGCGTGCTGACCTTGTGGCCCGTGGTCGTGCCGTTGGCCGTCGTGCGGACCGCCGTGGGGGCGCCCGGCTGGGTGTAGGAGCGGGAGGCGCGCACCATCGCGCCTGTGCCGTCCGTCGTCAGTTCGGTTTCGCCCAGGTACAGCGTCGAGCCCGAGGGCGAGTTCTCCAGCAGGCGGTTGCCGTCGGCGTCGTAGACGTACGTCGTCTTCTTGCCGTCGTCCGTGATGGAGTCGAGCTTGTTCTCCGGCGTCCAGGTCAGGGTCTGCGTGGCGTTGTGCAGGTCCCGGACCGTGGTGTTGCCCGTGGCGTCGTAGGTGTAGCCGCTGTCCTTGCCGGATGGCGTGGAGCTGATCCAGGTCATGGTGTGCGGCTGGGTCTGGTGCGAGGAAGTACCGGTGCCGGCGACCGTCTTGCCGTAGCCGTATGTGTAGGTGAGGTTCTTCGTCGCGTCGGCCGGGTCGTGCTCCGTGAGCGTCGCACGGTTGCCGAGCCAGTCGAAGGTGAACGACTGGTGGTAGGCCGTCGTACCCGTGGCCACCGTGCTGGTGTCCGGGGCCGCCGCCGCGAGCGAGGAGGCGAGGGAGGCGTCGGGGGTCGTCGCGTCCGAGGCCGCGTCGGCGGCGTCGGCGACCGGGCCTGAAGAGGACGCGTACGAAGTGTGAGGGCCCCACGCGGTGCCGTTCGCCGCCTTGCAGCCGGTGCCGGCGCGGGTCGGTTCGGTCTTCGACGTCCAGGCGTGCGCCAGTTCGCCCATCACGTCGTACGTGAAGCACTGGGTGTCCCATGTGCTGCCCGTCGCTTCGCTGAGTTCGCGCGCGTTGGAGGTGATCGTGCCGGTCGCGTCGTAGGAGTAGTAGCTGTCCGTGATGCGGTGCGGGCCCGCCGTCTCCCGGTCGGCCACCGTGCGCTGGAGTCGGCCGGTGTGCGGATCCACGAAGTTGGTCGTCCAGACACGGTTCGGCTGAGCGCCCGAGACCGTGCGCAGCACCTCGCCATCGGGTGAAACGCTGACTTGTGGGGCCGGGGCCGTCTTCGTCGAAGACGGCCCCGGCCCTTCTGTCTTTCAACTCGGGGGCGCATCTTGAACACGTTCAAAAATAGGTCTACAGTCTCCCTCGACAGCGTTTTGAACGTGTTCAAGAAGGGTGGGGCAATGGACCGCACGGTCATCGCCTACGTCATCTACCTGGTGGTCAGCGTCGCGTTGACGGTCTGGGTGGCTCGCACGCTCAGCCGGAACGGGAAGGTGTTCCTCGCCGACGTGCTGCACGGCAACGAGAAGCTCGCCGATGCCGTCAACCACCTGCTGGTGGTCGGGTTCTATCTCGTCAACCTCGGGTTCGTCGCGCTGTATCTGAGCGGGGACGAGACCATCACCGACACACGCGGCGTCTTCGAGGCCCTGTCGACGAAGCTCGGTGTGGTGCTGCTGGTGCTCGGTGTGATGCACCTGGCCAACGTCTATGTGCTGAACCGGATCCGGCGGCGGGGTGTGATGGAGCGGGAGCAGGTGCCGCCCGTGCCGCCGCAGGGCTGGGCGGCTCCGTCGGCCCGGGCCTGAGCGGAGGACCGGGTGAACGCCACCGCACCGGTCCGCCGGCTCACCGTCCTGTACGACGCCGAGTGCTCCCTGTGCGCGTTCGTGCGCGACTGGCTCCTGCGGCAGCCGCAGCTGGTGCCGCTGGAGCTGGTCCCGGCCGCTTCCGAGGAGGCCCGGCGGCGGTTTCCCGGACTCGATCACGGCGCCACCCTCGACGAGATCACCGTCGTCGGCGACGCCGGGCAGGTCTACCGGGGGCCCGCCGCCTGGATCGTCACCCTGTGGGCGCTGCGCGAGCACCGGCCGCTCGCCCACCGGCTGAGCACCCCGTCCGGCGCCGTGCTCGCCAAGGGCGCGGTGCTGGCCGCCGCGAAATGGCGCGGGACGCAGTGGGGCGGGACGCGGTGGGGCGGCCGGGTGTACCGGCGGGCGGACGGGTGGGCGTACGCCCCGGATGCCGGCTGGACCTACAGCGCGCCGGGCTGCGCCGACGGCACCTGCGCCCCTCGGTAGCCGCACCGGTGCTGACGTTAGGCTCTCTTCCCGTGCCCGCGAAGAACGACGGCCCCGACGACGGCGCCACCCCCACGAAGTCCGAGCAGACCCGCGCCCTGATCCTGGAGACGGCCATGCGGCTGTTCCAGGAGCGCGGCTACGACAAGACGACGATGCGGGCCATCGCCCAGGAGGCCGGGGTCTCCGTCGGCAACGCGTACTACTACTTCGCGGGCAAGGAGCACCTGATCCAGGGCTTCTACGACCGGATCGCCGCCGAGCACCAGGTGGCGGTCCGGGAGATCCTGGACCGGGAGACCGATCTGGAGACGCGTCTGGCGGGTGTGCTGCGGACCTGGCTGGACATCGCCGCGCCCTACCACGAGTTCGCGGTGCAGTTCTTCAAGAACGCCGCCGACCCGGACAGCCCGCTCAGCCCCTTCTCCCCCGAGTCGGAGCACGCGCGCGTGGAGGCCATCAGCGTCCACAAGGAGGTGCTGGCCGGGGCGACGAAGACGAAGGTGCCCGAGGAACTGCGCGACATCCTTCCCGAGTTGATGTGGCTGTCCCAGATGGGGCTCGTCCTGTACTGGATCTTCGACCGTACGGAGGGACGGGAGCGCAGTTACCGGCTCGCCGAGCGCGGTGCCCGGCTCACCTCCAGGGGCGTCGCCCTGGCCCGCTTCCGGGTGCTGCGGCCCCTGGTGCGGGAGGTGCACGAGCTGTTCACGGACTTCCTGCCGGGGATGACCCGGGCGATCCCCGACCCGGCGGCGCGGCGCACCGAGTCCTAGGGCCACGCGGGGCGCCTCGGAGCCTTCAGAGCCTTGTGAGGCTCCAGAGGCGGAACACGCCCGTGCCGTCCGAGAGGTACTGGCCGCCGCCGATGTCCTCGGTGGTGACGACGTACTCCTTCGCCTGCCACAGCGGGAGCACCGGCACGTCCCGCGCGACGGTCTGCTGCACCTCGCGGAAGTCCCGGTCGGCCTCGCCGCGGTCGGCGTAGCGCTGGCTGTCCTTGATGAGCCGGTCCACGGTCTTGCTGCTGTAGCCGGTGTTCATGGCGCTGCCGGTGCCGACGAGCGCGGCGCCGAAGGTGTCCGGGTCGGGGAAGTCGGCGACCCAGCCGACGGCGTACGCGTCGAGCTTGCCGTCCGCCCACCGCTTCTGGAAGGCGGTCCACTCGTAGCCCTGGAGGGTGACCTTGAAGAGTCCGCTCGCCTCCAGCTCCCGTTTGATCTCGGCGCCCTCCTGGGCCCCGGCGCCGCGGCCCTTGGCGTAGCCGTAGGTGATGCGGACCGGCAGGGTGACACCGGCCTTGGTGAGCAACTGCCGTGCCTTCTTCGCGTCCTGCGCGGGATAGTCGTCGAAGAACGAGGCGGTGTGGCCGGTGAGGCCCGCCGGGATCAGGGAGTACAAGGGGTCCACGGTGCCGTCGTAGACGGTGGCGGCCAGCCGTTCGCGGTCGATCAGCCACGCCATGGCCTGGCGGACCTTGGCGTTGTGCAGGGGCTTGCCCGCACGGGTGTTGAAGTACAGGTTGCGGGTCTCGGAGCCGTCCGCCTCGAAGACGCGCTGGGCCGGGTCGCTGGGGTTCAGGCCGGCGAGGACCTCGGGCGGCAGCCGGCGGGTCGCGACCTCGACCTGTCTGTCCTTCCAGGCGGTGTCGAGGGCGCCGGGGCTGTCGTAGTAGCGCAGCTCGACGGGGCGGTCCGCGCCGCCCTTGACGGCGCCCTCATAGCCGGTGTCGGGCGTGAGGACCGCCTTGTCGTTCTTCGTGTAGGAGGTGAGGGTGTACGGGCCGGTGCCGTCGACACCGTTGTCGGTACGCAGGCCTGCGGCCGGGTACGCGGTGTGGTCGACGATCGAGCCGGCGCCGGTGGCGACCTTGAACGGGAAGGTCGCGTCGGGCGAGGACAGGTGGAAGGTGACGGTCAGCCGGTCGGCGCTCACGGAACCGAGGGTGTCGAACAGGGGTGCCGGGCCGACGGGCGACTTGATCCTCAGAATCCGGTCGAAGGAGTACTTCACGTCCTCGGCGGTCATCGTCCGGCCGCTCGGGAAGGTGAGGCCGGAGCGCAGGTCGCAGCGGTACGTCGTCAGGTCGCCGCCGGTGAACGCGCAGCTCTTCGCCGCGTCCGGCACGGGTGCGGTGCCGCCGGGCGTGAAGGTGAGCAGCGACTGGAAGACGTTGCTGAACAGCGCCCAGGAGCCGGCGTCGTAGGCTCCGGCCGGGTCGAGTGAGGTGACGGCGTCCGTCGTACCCACCGTGACGGTCCTGCCGTCGCTCCTCGACGGCAGGAACTGCCAGGCGCCCACGCCCACGGCGGCCAGCACGAGCAGCCCCGCGAGTATCCGCATGCGAACCGATCGCATCGGCCTTGCCCTCCCCAGGCCCTTTGGGCCCTTGTGCCGGTGCCACACCCCTTCGTGGCGGCCTCACACAATCACAGGCTTTTGAGCCCGGGGAAGGGAGATCTGACGACTTGGGAAAGAACTTACCGATGGGCGGATCGGTCCGGATCAGGCCTGCTTCGACGCCAGCTCGATCAGCGTGATGTCCGACGGTGCGCCGACCCGGGTGGGCGGGCCCCAGGCGCCCGCGCCGCGCGAGACGTAGAGCTGGGTGTCGCCGTAGCGCTCCAGGCCCGCGAGGGTCGGGTTGGCGGCGGAGGCGATGAGGTTGCCGGGCCAGAGCTGGCCGCCGTGGGTGTGGCCGGAGAGCTGGAGGTCCACGCCGTGCTCGACGGCGTCGTGGATCTGGACGGGCTGATGGGCGAGCAGTACGCAGGCGCGTGCGGTGTCCCGGTCGCCGAGCGCCCGGGCGAAGTCGGGGCCCTGGCCCTCCTCCTCGCCGGCAATGTCGTTGACTCCGGCCAGGTCGAAGTACGGGAGTTCCCTGCGAGCGTTCTCCAGGGGGTTGATGCCGAGGCTCCGGACCTCCTCGACCCACTGTTCGGCGCCGGAGAAGTACTCGTGGTTGCCGGTGACGAAGTAGGACCCGTGACGGGCCCTCAGCCGGGCCAGCGGGGCTGCGGCGGGGCCGAGGTCCTTGACGCTGCCGTCGACCAGGTCGCCGACGACCGCGATCAGGTCGGGCTGGGTCGTGTTGATCGTGTCGACGACCGTCTGCGCGAAGCCGCGGCCCAGGACCGGGCCGAGGTGGACGTCGCTGACCACCGCGATCCGGAACCCGTGCGCCGCGCGCGGCAGCTTGGCCAGGGGGACGGTGACCCGCCTGACCTTCGGCCCGCGCAGCACGCCGTACGTGCCGTACCCCACGGTCCCGACAGCGGCGGCCGCGGCGGCTCCGGCGACGACCCGGGAGACGAAGAGGCGGCGGGAGGGGCCGGTGGGGGGAGCGGGGGTGGTGTCAGTGGTGCCGGTGGGGGTGAGGGGCTGGGGGGTGACTTCCGGGGTGTCCGGGGTGGGGTCCGTCCGGGGGTGGGACTCGGTGGCGGAGGCGGTCGCCCCGCCGCGGGAGGCGGCCTGTGCGGCGGCTGCCGCCGCTACGCCGGGTGCGGCGGCGCCGACGCCCGTCTGCGGCGGGGCGGTCGCTTCGTCGGGGGTGGCGGGGGTGTGCGGGGTCTTCTCGGTGTTCAGGGGTGCCGCGGTCGGGGCGGTCGGGGTCGTCCCGGGGTCGGTCCTCGATCTGTCCCGGCGTTCCAGGAACCGTCGCAGCAGGGGGCGTACGACCTCGCCCGCCACGACCGCCAGCAGCAGGTATATCGACAGGGCCAGCCACAGGAAGCCCGGCCAGGCGAGGGTCTGCTGGAGCCAGAAGGGGGCGCCGGAGCGTTCGGCGACCAGGGCCGCGATCGCCAGGATCCAGCCGCCGGCGATCAGGACCGCGCCCGCGCGGCGGGTGAGGCCCGGGCCGCGGGTCGTGTCGCGGAACAGGCGGCGCCACACGTACCAGTTGGCCGTCACGATGACGGCCAGGACCAGCAGTGCGACGAGTACGAAGACGATGGCCACGGTGTCGTGTCTCCTGATTGCCGTTATGACGTCCGGCGCAGTGCGCGCAGACCACGCAACCCGATGGCCCCGACGACCGTCCCCAATACGAAGGACACGACGGCGAGCAACAGGTGCACCCAGAAGTACGCCGTGGGATGACCGTCGTCGAAGGCGAGCCCGCTGCCGTCCTTGACAAGGTTTTTGACGAAAGTGATCCAGATGACCCAGCTCCACACCCCGAAGGCGAGCAGGAACCAGGAGACGGGGCGGCTGAGCTTCATGAGTCCAGTATCGCCAGAGCGTGTCCTGTTCCGTTCCCGGGGTGGGGGTGGAAGCGGGACTTCCCTGCGTACGGCATGTACGTTTCCGACCGTGCCCGCACCGAAGAAGACCACCAGGGGATCCCTGCTGGTCACCGCCGCCGTCCTGTCGTCCCTCGCCCTGGCCGCGCCCGTCGCCGTCGCGGCCCCGAAGGCCCCGAAGCCCTCGGGCAGTCCGTCGGCGAGCCCCTCGGCCACTCCCCCGGCCTCGATGTCGTCCGTGGGCGGCGCCCGGCTCGGGCGGCCGGGTACGCAGGTGAACCTGGCGAGCGGTGTGCCGGTGCTGCCGAAGGACCTGAGCGCCCGCTCCTGGATCGTCTCGGACGCCGAGACCGGTGACGTCCTCGCCGCGCACAACGCGCACTGGCGGCTGGCCCCGGCGAGCACGCTGAAGATGCTGTTCGCGGACACGCTGCTGCCGAAGTTCCCGAGTACGACGGAGCACAAGGTCGTGCCCTCCGACCTGGCGGGTATCGGCGCGGGGTCCAGCATGGTCGGGATAAAGGAG
The DNA here is from genome assembly GCF_042671245.1 of Streptomyces sp. NPDC057099. Taxonomy (NCBI): domain Bacteria; kingdom Bacillati; phylum Actinomycetota; class Actinomycetes; order Kitasatosporales; family Streptomycetaceae; genus Streptomyces; species Streptomyces sp. NPDC057099. The sequence continues at coordinate 51,371 of NZ_JBHUTX010000031.1, read as the reverse complement.
GAGGAGACGTACACCGTCCACGATCTGTGGCTCGGGGTCTTCCTGCAGTCCGGCAACGACGCGGTGCATGTGCTGTCCGCGATGAACAAGGGCGTCGAGAACACCGTCAAGGAGATGAACGCGCACGCCGAGGAGCTCCAGGCCCTCGACACGTACGTCGTCAGCCCGGACGGCTACGACGCCGAGAGGCAGGTGTCGTCGGCGTACGACCTGACGCTGATCGCCCGCTCGGGGCTGCAGAAGAAGGACTTCCGGGAGTACAGCTCGACGGTCAGCGCGAAGTTCCCCGGCGAGACGAAGAAGGACAAGAAGGGGAAGTCCGTCCGCAAGTCCTTCGAGATCCGCAACACCAACCGGCTGCTGAGCGGTGACTCGGACGTGCCCGTCTACGAGGGCATCGCGGGCGTGAAGAACGGCAACACCACCAACGCGGGTGCCACCTTCACCGGGGTCGCCGAGCGGAACGGCAAGGTGCTGCTGGTGACGGTGATGAACCCGGAGAAGCCCGAGCACAACGAGGTCTACAAGGAGACCGCCCGGCTGTTCGACTGGGGGTTCAAGGCGGCCGGGAAGGTGCAGCCGGTCGGTGAGCTGGTGCCGCCGAAGAGCGCCGCGCAGGGCAAAGACCGGCCCGGCGCGAACCCCTCCGGCGAGGCCGGTGGCTCAGGCGACGGCGGCAAGGCCGGAACCGGCTCGAAGCCGGTGGCCAGCGCCTCCGCCGCGGACGGCACCAGCGGCATCGGAACCGCACTCGGCATCACCGGCGGGGTGCTGGTCCTCCTCGCGGCCGGCGCCTTCCTCATCAACCGCCGCTGGCCCCTGCCGGACCTGGTCCGCCGCCGGACCCGCTCGACCGACGACAGCTGACGCCCACACCCCGGACGGGCATCACTGCACGGCTACCGGGGCCGGTCGGGCGGCGCCTTCCAAGCCAACCGCCCCCGGCCACTAGCGGACCTCGCACACCGCCGAGCCCACCCCGGCGACCACGCCCGACACCCAAGAACCACCACCGCGCCAGGGCGCCACGGCACGACCACCCGGGGGGGCCGGTCCGGCAGCCCCTCCCAGGCCAACCGCCCCCGGCCGAGGGACCCGGTATGCCCGGGCGACGACGACTTATGCTCAGGAGCCACCACCGCGCTCGGGGGTGGGGGCGGCACGACACCGAGGCCGGTCGGGCAGCGCCTTCCAGGCGAACCGCCCCCGGCCACGACCACGCCTCGCACACCACCCGAGCCGACCCGGGCGACGACAGCCGACGCCCAGGGGCCGACTCCGCCCTCGGGCGTCAGCGCAACCACCAGGCCCGACCCGGCAGCCCCTTCCAGGCCAACCGCCCCCGGCCACGGACCCGGTAGGCCACCCGGCCCGCCCGGGCGACGACCACTGACGCCCAGAAGCCACCACCGCGCCGGGTGCCACGGCACGACCACCGGAGCCCGTCCGGCAGCGCCTCCCAGGCCGACCGCCCCCGGCCACGACCACGCCTCGCACACCGCCCGAGCCGACCCGGGCGACGACAGCCGACGCCCAGGGGCCGACTCCGCCCTCGGGCGTCAGCGCAACCACCAGGCCCGGCCCGGCAGCCCCTTCCAGGCCAACCGCCTCCGACCACCCGCCGGATCGCTAGCGGACCTGGTAGGCCGCCCGACCGGCCCCGGGGCGCCTGTCCGCCAAGAGCCCGCAGCGCTGTCGGCGCTCGCGCCGTCAGCCGCCTCCCGCCACCGCCGCGTCCGCCGCGCCGCCCGAGCTCTCCGGGCGGCCACCGCCCGTGGCCGGGAGTTCGTCCTGCTTGCTCTGTGTTGCCGTCCAGGACGCGCAGAACAGGACCAGCTTCGAGGTGAAGTTGATCCACAGGAGCAGGGCCACGGGTACGCCGAACGCGCCGTACATGCTCTTCGCGGCGACGCCCTGGAGGTAGCCGCTGAGGAGGAGCTTCAGGAGTTCGAAGCCGACCGCGCCGGTCAGTGCGGCGACGAACAGGCGGTGGCGGGTGGGCTCTACGCCGGGCAGGAGTGTCAGGACGTAGAGGAGGAGCAGGAAGTCGGCGAGGACGGCGACGAGGAACGCGGCGATCCGCAACAGCACCCCGCCCCAGCCGCCCTCGTCGATGCCGAGCTGCCGGATGATCCAGCCGACCATCGCGGAGGCGACCGCGGAGGCGGCGAGCGTGACGAGGATGGCGCCGCCGAGGCCGACCAGGACGCCCGCGTCCTTGGCCTTGCGCAGGACCGGGTTCTCGTCCTCCTCGGGCAGCTCCCACACCGCGCGCAGACACTCGCGCATGGAGCCGGCCCAGCTGATGCCGGTGAAGAACAGCAGCGCGCCCGCGATGAGGCCGATGGCGCCGGCATTGTCCACCAGGCCGGAGATGTCGAGCTGGTCGGAGATGCCGGGCACCTGCTCGGCGATCTTGTCCTGCAGCTTGTCCTGCTGGTCCGTGCTGAGCGTGGCGGCGGCGATCGCGGCGGCCACGGTCAGCAGCGGGAACAGCGCGACGAAGCTGATGAAGGTCATCGCGGCGGCCAGCCGCGTCCACGCCACGCGGTCCAGCCGCTCGTACGACCGCCACGCGTGCGTGATCATCAGCCGTGTTACCCATGGCCCGACGACCGGGAGCTTTTTCAGCCAGTCCATGATCCGCTTCTGCCCTCCGCCCGGAACACCCATGTACGGGTACCCCAGAACCGCAGAATCGTGGCCAGGGCCATGCCGACGACCGCACCGGAGACCGTGTCGGCGCGCTGGGAGGTGAGCCCGAGGCCGTAGTGGCTGACGATGAGGCAGAGGAGTTGGACGGCGGCACCCGCGAGGTTCACCGCGCAGAAGACGGCGTACGGCCGCCAGCCCCGGCCCCGCGCGGATCTGTAGGTGCCGAGGGCATTGCCCGCGTAGGCCACCGAGCAGGCGGCCACGAAGGACAGGGCCTTGGCGGTGAGCGGGCCGAGTCCGGCGGGGCCGCGCAGGCAGGTGAACAGGGCCAGGTCGACGGCGTAGGCGAGGAGCCCGGCGGTGGCGAAGCCGGTCAGTTCCCGGCGCGAGGGGAGGGCTGACCGGCTTCGCCACGCGCGCGTGGTCACCAATTGGCCACCGCCAGGCCGTACATCGCCATCCACACCAGGCCGATGAGGGCGAGCGCCCGGTCGCGCAGGACGACGTCCTCGGGTTCGCCGGCCGTGCCGCGGTCGGCGAAGACGGCGTATCTGAGGATGGCGAGGATGAAGGCGACCATGGACAGCTGCCGCCAGGGCAGCACGCTGGTGTGCGGGACGCCGCCCTCCTCCATGGCCCACAGGCAGTAGCCGAGGACGGCGACCCCGGCCGCGAGCTGCCAGACGAAGCGGAGGTAGTCGCTGGTGTACTCGGTGAGCAACGCGCGCGTGGCGCCCGCCTTCCCGGCCATCTGCACGGCTTCGGAGTAGCGCTTGGCCGAGACCATGAACAGCGCGCCGAAGCCGGTGGTGATCAGGAACCAGCGGGACAGCGGGATGCCGAGGGCGAGGCCGCCGATCATCGCCCGCATCAGGAAGCCGGTCGTGACGACGGCGAGGTCGACGACGAGGACGTGCTTGAGGCTGATGCAGTAGGCCAGTTGCATGCCGAGGTAGGCGGCCAGCAGGGCGGCGACGGCCGGGGAGCAGAGCCAGGACGCGGCGGCGGGCGCGAGGACGGCCAGGACGCCGCCGACGGCGTAGGCGACGGGTACGGGGACCTGTCCGGCGGCGACGGGGCGGTGCCGTTTGGTGGGGTGGGCCCGGTCGGCTTCGGCGTCGCGGGCGTCGTTGACGAGGTAGACGGCGGCGGCGCAGGCGGTGAAGAGGGCGAAGACGAGGGCGAGTTGCACGACAGCGTGCCGGGAGAAGAGCTCGCCCGCGGCCGCCGGGGCGGCGACCACCAGGATGTTCTTGATCCACTGCCGGGGGCGCGCGGTCCTGAGGAGACCGGCAAGGAGACCGCCCTCGCGGGGTGGCGCGGGCCGCTCCTCACCGGCGCGCTGCCGCAGTACGGCCGTCTCAGTCATGTCGGGCGCCTCCCTTGACCCAGCGGGCGCCGAGCCGGGCGGTGAGCGCTCCGAGGGCGGCGCCGGCCGCGACGTCCGAGGGGTAGTGGACGCCGGCCACCAGCCGCGAGACGCACACGGCGGCGGCGAGGGGCGGTACCGCGCGCGCTCCCAGGGCGCCGAAGGCGACGGCGGCGGCCGTGGCGGAGGCGGCGTGCGAGCTGGGGAAGGAGTGCCGGCCGACGGTGCGCACCAGGGGCTCGACATGCGCGGGGCGCGGTCGGCGCACGACCCGTTTCACGCCCATGCTCACGAGATGCGCCCCCGCGGTCAGCGCCGTGCCGCGCAGCCAGGCGCCGCGCCGCCCGCCGTCCACGGCGGCTCCGGCGAGCCCCGCCGCCAGCCACAGCGCCGCGTGCTCCCCGGCCCAGGACAGGGCACGCGCGGCGCCTGCCACGCGCGGGTCGGTGCCGCACGCCCTGAGCGCCGAAACGATCCGGTGGTCCATGTCGTGGAGATCGTCGAGGTCGTCCATGTGGACTCACTGTTCACGCCCGTGTGGCCCGAACTCCGGCAATATTGAGCGACATCCCATTAATCACCCATTTCGGGGAGGGATGCCATGTTCCCTAACTAATCGCCCACAAGAGGGCGATACGGTCAAGGACATGTCTGCCGACACCGATTCCGCCCCGGACGTCATGGGCCCGGACCACACCACCGTCACCGGCTGGGGCCGCACCGCTCCCACCGCGGGCTGGCTGATCCGTCCGAGGACGTACGAGGAGGCCGCGGCGGCCGTCCGGGAGTGCGGGGCGCGGGGCGGGATCCCCCGGGGCCTGGGGCGGGCGTACGGGGACGCGGCGCAGAACGCGGGCGGGTCCGTGCTCGACATGACGGGCCTGGACCGCGTCCACGCGATCGACGCCGCCGGCGGGACCGTGCTGTGCGACGCGGGCGTCTCCCTGCACCGGCTGATGCAGGTGCTGCTGCCGCTCGGCTGGTTCGTGCCGGTCACCCCCGGCACGCGCTACGTCACCGTCGGCGGGGCGATCGGCGCCGACATCCACGGCAAGAACCACCATGTCTCGGGCTCGTTCGCGCGGCACGTGCTGTCCTTCGAACTGCTCACCGCCGACGGCGAGATCCGTACGGTGGTCCCCGGCACGCCCCTGTTCGACGCCACCGCGGGCGGCATGGGGCTGACCGGCGTGATCCTCACCGCGACGATCCGCCTCCAGCCGGTCGAGACCTCGCTGATGTCGGTCGACACCGAACGGGCGGCGGACCTCGACGACCTGATGGCCCGGCTGGCGGCGACCGACCACCGCTACCGCTACTCGGTCGCCTGGATCGATCTGCTGGCCCGCGGCGCCGCCACCGGCCGGGCGGTCCTCACCCGCGGCGACCACGCGCCGCTGGACGCGCTGCCCGCCCGGCTGCGCACGGACCCGCTCGCCTTCCGCACCGCCCGCCTCCCGGCCGCCCCGGCCGTCGTCCCCGAGGGCCTGCTCAGCCGGACCACCGTGGGCCTCTTCAACGAGCTCTGGTACCGCAAGTCCCCCCGCGCGCGGATCGGCCGACTCCAGCGCCTCTCCGCGTTCTTCCACCCCCTGGACGGCGTGCCCCACTGGAACCGGGTCTACGGCCGCGGCGGCTTCGTGCAGTACCAGTTCGTCGTCGGCCACGGCCGGGAGGACGCGCTGCGCCGCATCGTGCGCCGTATCTCGGAGCGCCGCTGCCCGTCCTTCCTGGCCGTCCTCAAGCGGTTCGGGGAGTCCGACCCGGGCTGGCTGTCGTTCCCCGTGCCGGGCTGGACGCTGGCGCTGGACATCCCGGCGGGGCTGCCCGGCCTCGGGGCGTTCCTCGACGAACTCGACGCGGAGGTCGCCGACGCGGGCGGGCGCGTCTACCTCGCCAAGGACGCCCGGCTGCGTCCGGAGCTGCTCGCGGCCATGTACCCGCGCCTGGACGACTTCCGCGCACTGCGCGCCGAACTGGACCCGCACGGGGTGTTCGTGTCCGACCTGGCCCGCCGCCTCCATCTCTAGAAGCCCTCTAGGCACTAGGAGCTGTCATGAAGGACGCCTTCGGTCTCCCCCAGTCCCTGCTCGTCCTCGGCGGTACGTCGGAGATCGCGCTGGCGACCGCCCGCCGTCTGATCGCCCGCCGCACCCGCACGGTCTGGCTCGCGGGCCGCCCCTCGGCCGCCCTGGAGGAGGCCGCCGGGCGGCTGCGCGGGCTCGGGGCCGATGTGCACACCATCGCGTTCGACGCGCTCGACCCCGGCTCGCACGAGGCCGTGCTCGGCAAGGTCTTCGCCGAGGGCGACATCGACATGGTGCTGCTCGCCTTCGGCCTGCTCGGCGACCAGGCCCGTGACGAGCGGGAGCCGGAGGCGGCGGTGCGGGTCGCGCAGACCAACTACACCGGCGCGGTCTCGGCGAGCCTGGTGTGCGCCCGCGCGCTCCAGGCCCAGGGGCACGGCTCCCTGGTCGTCATGTCCTCCGTCGCGGGGGAGCGGGCCCGCCGGGCGAACTTCATCTACGGCTCCAGCAAGGCCGGCCTCGACGCCTTCGCACAGGGCCTGGGCGACGCGCTGCACGGCACGGGCGTGCACGTCATGGTCGTACGCCCCGGCTTCGTGCGTACGCGGATGACCGCCGGTCTGCCCGAGGCGCCCCTGGCGACCACGCCCGAGGCGGTCGCGACAGCGGTGGAGCTGGGTCTGCGCCGCCGCTCGGAGACGGTGTGGGTGCCGGGCGCCCTGCGCGTGGTGATGGCGGCACTGCGCCACCTGCCGCGCGGGGTGTTCCGGCGGCTGCCGATCTGATGCGGCCGCCGATCTGAGTCCGTGTCAGCGCGTGGGGACCGAGCCGCGTTCCGCGGGGCCCGCCTGGGTCGGGACGACCGCGCCGCCGAAGGGGAAGTCGCGGAGCTTGCGCCAGACGCCGTCGGCGCCCTGTTCGTAGAGGGCGAAGCCGGTGCAGGGCCACTCGGCGTCGTAGCCGGCGAGTTCCTCGAAGGCGCGGTCCATCGCCGCCTCGTCGATGCCGTGCGCCACCGTGACATGCGGGTGGTACGGGAACTGCAGTTCGCGCGGGACCGGCCCGGCGGGGTCGCGGACCTGCTGCTGGAGCCCTGTGCAGGCCTCCGCTCCCGAGGCGACCTGGACGAAGACGACCGGCGACACGGGCCGGAACGTGCCCGTGCCGGACAGCCGCATGGGGAACGGCCGACCGGCCGCGGCGACCTCGGTCAGATGCGCCTCGACGGCCGGCAGGGCGTCCTCGTCGATCTCCGTCGGCGGCAGCAGGGTGACGTGGGTGGGGATGCCGTGAGCCGAGGCGTCGCCGAAGCCCGCGCGCAGCTGCTGGAGCTCGCTGCCGTGAGGCTCCGGGACCGCGATCGAGACACCGATCGTTACGGTCCCCACGTCGTCTCCTGTCGTTCAGTTGGCGGGTCGCTGATACGACCACCCGGTTATCGACTGTACGGCCATGACCGGGTTACGGGCAGGCGCAACCAGAGTGATGTACAGCGCTGTCGGGTGGTACGGCTGTGCGCGGGGGCGGGTTCAGTGCTTGGCGGGCAGGAAACCGACCCTGTCGTACGCCTGGGAAAGGGTCTCCGCGGCGACCGCGCGTGCCTTCTCGGCGCCCTTGGCGAGGATCGAGTCGAGCGTCTCGGGGTCGTCCAGGTACTGCTGGGTGCGCTCCCGGAACGGCGTCACGAAATCGACCATGACCTCCGCGAGGTCCGTCTTGAGCGCGCCGTAGCCCTTGCCCTCGTACTTCTGCTCCAGCTCGGCGACGGTCTCGCCGGTGAGGGTCGAGTAGATGCCGAGGAGGTTGCTGATGCCGGGCTTCTCCGCCGCGTCGAAGCGGATGACGGTGTCGGTGTCCGTGACCGCGCTCTTGACCTTCTTCGCGGTGGCCTTCGGCTCGTCGAGCAGGTTGATGAGGCCCTTCGGCGTGGACGCCGACTTGCTCATCTTGATCGACGGGTCCTGAAGATCGTAGATCTTCGCCGTCTCCTTGAGGATGTACGGCTTCGGCACGGTGAAGGTCGGGCCGAAACGGCCGTTGAAGCGCTCGGCGAGGTCGCGGGTGAGCTCGATGTGCTGGCGCTGGTCCTCGCCGACCGGGACCTCGTGGGCCTGGTAGAGCAGGATGTCCGCGACCTGGAGGATCGGGTACGTGAACAGGCCGACGGACGCGCGCTCGGCGCCCTGCTTGGCGGACTTGTCCTTGAACTGGGTCATCCGGCCGGCCTCGCCGAAGCCGGTGAGGCAGTTCATGATCCAGGCGAGCTGGGCGTGCTCGGGGACGTGGCTCTGGACGAAGAGCGTGCAGCGGTCCGGGTCGAGACCGGCCGCGAGGAGCTGGGCTGCGGCCAGGCGCGTGTTCGCGCGCAGGTCCTTCGGGTCCTGCGGGATGGTGATCGCGTGCAGGTCGACGACCATGTAGAACGCGTCGTGGGTCTCCTGGAGGGCCACCCACTGGCGGACGGCGCCGAGGTAGTTGCCGAGGTGGAACGAGCCGGCGGTGGGCTGGATGCCGGAGAGCACGCGGGGTCGGTCAGAGGCCATGTTCTTTATTGTCTCAGAGGGGTGTGGGTGGTTTCGGCGGGTGGGGAACTGCGGACCGTTTGTGGTTGATCGCGCCCCGCGGCGGAGCCGCACATCAATGCGGCCCCGCGCCCCTTGCGGGGCGCTTTCAGCCGAGGTCGATCTCCGGGTACAGCGGGAAGCCCGCGACCAGGTCCGTGGCCCTCTGGGAGATCTCGTCGGCGATCTTGGCGTCCAGGACGTGCTGGGCCTTGGAGGGGGCGCCCGACTTGGTCGTGCCCGCTTCCGTGCTGGTGAGGACGCGGTCGATCAGGGCGGCGACCTCGTCCATCTCCGCCGTGCCGAGGCCGCGGGTGGTCAGGGCCGGGGTGCCGATGCGGATGCCGGAGGTGTACCAGGCGCCGTTCGGGTCGGCGGGGATCGCGTTGCGGTTGGTGACGATGCCCGAGTCGAGCAGGGCGGCCTCGGCCTGGCGGCCGGTGAGGCCGTAGGAGGAGGCGACGTCGATCAGGTTCAGGTGGTTGTCCGTGCCGCCCGTGACCAGCGTGGCGCCGCGGCGCATCAGGCCCTCGGCGAGGGCGCGGGAGTTGTCGACGATGCGCTGGGCGTAGTCGCGGAAGGAGTCCTGGCGGGCCTCCGCGAGGGCGACGGCCTTGGCGGCCATGACGTGCGGGAGCGGGCCGCCGAGGACCATCGGGCAGCCGCGGTCGACCTGGTCCTTGAGCGAGTCGTCGCACAGGACCATGCCGCCGCGCGGGCCGCGCAGGGACTTGTGGGTGGTCGTCGTCACGATCTGGGCGTGCGGGACCGGGTCGAAGTCGCCGGTCAGGACCTTGCCCGCGACCAGGCCGGCGAAGTGCGCCATGTCGACCATCAGCGTCGCGCCGACCTCGTCGGCGATCTCGCGCATGATCCGGAAGTTCACCAGGCGGGGGTAGGCCGAGTAGCCCGCGACGATGATCAGCGGCTTGAACTCGCGGGCGGTGGCGCGCACGGCCTCGTAGTCCAGCAGGCCCGTGGCCGAGTCCGTGCCGTAGGCGCGCTGGTCGAACATCTTGCCGGAGATGTTGGGGCGGAAGCCGTGGGTGAGGTGGCCGCCGGCGTCCAGGGACATGCCCAGCATGCGCTGGTTGCCGAAGGCCTGGCGCAGCTCGGCCCAGTCGGCGTCCGTGAGGTCGTTGATCTGGCGGACGCCGGTCTTCTCCAGGAAGGGCACCTCGACGCGGGCGCCGAGGACGGCCCAGAAGGCGACGAGGTTGGCGTCGATGCCGGAGTGCGGCTGGACGTAGGCGTGGCGGGCGCCGAAGAGCTCCTTGGCGTGCTCGGCGGCCAGCGACTCGACGGTGTCGACGTTGCGGCAGCCGGCGTAGAAGCGGCGGCCGATGGTGCCCTCGGCGTACTTGTCGCTGAACCAGTTGCCCATGGTCAGGAGCGTGGCCGGGGAGGCGTAGTTCTCGGAGGCGATCAGCTTGAGCATCTCGCGCTGGTCGGCGACCTCCTGGCCGATGGCGTCCGCCACGCGGGGTTCCACGGTGCGGATGACGTCCAGCGCGGCGCGGTAGGCGGTGGAAGCGGGGGAGAGTTGCTCGGGCATGGGGGACCTCCGGACGTTGCGTTCAGCGTTCACGGTACGGCCCAGGCGCACGGCTCTTGTCGTTCGGGCCGCTCCCCGATGGTTTGTCCATCCCAGCGCGCCAGTCACGGCCCGTGGGCAGCCTACCGGACGGCGTCTGCGGGTCTCGTTGTGGTTGATCGCGCAGTTCCCCGCGCCCCTGAGGGACATGCCCCTGACCCCCGTCTAAAGGATCACGTGGGGCAGGAAGCGGGCGTACTCGTCTGTGATCAAGCCCGAGGACTCTCTGATGCCCAGGCCCGCCGATTCGTTCTCCACCACCCACGCGCCCAGGACCACCCGGTTGCCGTCGAAGTCGGGCAGGGGGGCCAGTTGCTGGTAGACGCAGGGTTCGTCGCGGAGGGTGGGTTCGGAGCCCGGGGTGTGGATCGTGACGCCCGCGCCCTCTCGGCCGAGGAGGGGCTTGGCGACCCAGCCCTGGGCGGGCAGGTCGCGGGGGCCGTCCAGGTGGGCCGGGAGGAGGTTGAGGTGGCCGGGGTAGAGCTCCCAGAGGATGGCGAGCAGGGCCTTGTTGCTGAGGAGCATCTTCCAGGCCGGTTCGATCCACAGGGTGGAGCCCGTGCCGCCGCCGTTGTCGAGGGTGTCCAGGACGTGGCCGGCGAAGCGGTCGGTGGTGAGCCACTCCCAGGGGTAGAGCTTGAAGGCGCTGCGGATGAAGCGCAGGCGCTGGTCGACGAAGCGGCCGGAGAGGCGGTCCCAGCCGATCTCCTCCATGGAGATCCAGTCGGTCTCCAGACCCGCCTGCTCGGCCGTCTCCTTGAGGTAGGCGACCGTCATCATGTCCTCGCCGAGTTCATCGGCGGAGGAGTACGCGAAGTACAGGGGGCTGCCGGGCGGGAGGAGGGTCGCCTGCTTCTTCCAGGCGTCGATCAGGCGTTCGTGGAGGGAGTTCCACTGGTCGGCGCCGGGGAAGCGCTCCTCCATCCAGAACCACTGGGGTGACGCGGCCTCCACCAGCGAGGTGGGGGTGTCGGCGTTGTACTCCAGGAGCTTGGCCGGGCCGGTGCCGTCGTAGCGGAGGTCGAAACGGCCGTAGAGGGAGGGGAGTTCGGCGCGGCGGCGCCAGGACTCGGCGACCGCCTCGGCGACGCGGGGGTCGGTGATGCCCAGGTCGGCGAAACGGTCCTCGGCGACGATGTGGGCGGCCGCCTCCAGGCACATGCGGTGGAGTTCCTCGACGACCTCTTCCAGGGCCTCGATCTCCGGCAGGCCGAAGACGTAGTACGCGCTCTCGTCCCAGTAGGGGCGCAGGGAGTCGTCGGGGTAGCGGGTGAGGGGGTAGATCAGGCCCTGTTCCTCGACGGTCTGCTGCCAGCCGGGGCGGGGCTCCATGGTGCGGCGTTCCATCTGCCCGGGCCCGTTCAGCCGCCGCCGCTGCCGGAGCCCGAGCAGCCGAAGCCGCCCCGGTCGACGGCCTCGCTGCGGCTGAAGGTGCCGTAGTCGGCGTAGCCGCCGCTGACGTCGGCGTCGTAGTACCAGTCGGCGTCCGTGGTCGTGGTCTTGCCGGTCTTCTTGCCGCCCTTGCCCTTGCCGTAGGAGGAGCCGGACGAGGAGGACGCGCTGCAGTTCTTGTCGGCGACGATCTTGTAGCCGTTGATGTAGTCGTAGCTGTCCCGGTCCACACAACGGCGGTCCGGTTCGGAGCCGCAGGCGGACAGGGCCGCCGCGAGGACACCCATGCCGCCCAGCACCACCGTGCTGGAGCGCAGCCGTCGACGAGTTTCGGCCATCTTCGTCTCTCCCCCGTGTTCTTCGTGTCGTGCACGGCGTCGGGTACCGCTTCGTGTACCGCGCCGTGTGCTGCCGAGCGGTCAGCCTAGAGAGGGGGGTGAGCGGGCGCGCATGCCCCCCTGCCCGCACCCCCTCCCCTACTGTCGTTTTGTGATCTTTGGAATGGTGTGCGCCCTTGGTGCGGCCGTCTGTTTCGGTACGGCGACGGTGTTGCAGGCGATGGCCGCGCGGTCGGTCGCGGCGACCGGCCCGGTCGGGGACGTGGCGCTGCTGTGGCGGGCGCTGCGGCAGTGGCGGTATCTGGTGGGGCTCGCGCTGGACGGGCTCGGCTTCCTGCTGCAGATCGTGGCGCTGCGGTCGGTGCCGATCTATGCCGTGGGAGCGGCGCTGGCCGCGAGCCTCGCGGTGACGGCCGTGGTCGCGGCGCGGCTGCTCAAGGTGCGGCTGAGCCGTATGGAGTGGGGCGCGGTGGGGGTGGTGTGCGCCGGGCTCGCGCTCCTGGGTCTCGCGGCCAGGGCGGAGGGCGACGAGTCCGGGCCGGCCTGGCTGAAGTGGGCGATGCTCGGGGCGGCGGGCGGGGTGCTGCTGCTCGGGGCGGTGGGCGGGCGGCTGCCGGAGCGGGGGCGGGCGCTCGCGCTCGGTCTGGGGGCCGGCTGCGGGTTCGGGGTGGTGGAGGTGGCGGTCCGGCTCATCGACGGGCTGTCGCCCGGGGAGCTCTTCACGAACCCGGCGGCGTACGCGCTGGTGCTCGGGGGCGGGGCCGCGTTCCTGCTGCTGACCTCGGCCCTGCAGCGCGGGTCCGTGACCACGGCGACCGCCGGTCTGGTGCTCGGGGAGACGGTCGCGCCCGCGCTGATCGGCGTGGTGTGGCTCGGGGACCGTACGCGGGAGGGGCTGGGCTGGCTTGCGGTGCTCGGTTTCGCGGTGGCGGTGGCAGGGGCGCTGGCGCTGTCGCGGTTCGGGGAGGCGCCGGTGGAGTCCGGGGAGGACGCCGTCACGCCGAAGTGAGCTGGGCTTTTATGCAGGGGGCGCGCGTGCGGTAAGGCGTCACGCTCCGGACGACATCCGGGCGGCATCCGGGCGGCCGGAAAATTGTTTGTTGAAACTTGAACGCGCGGGAACCGCTTTCCGTATGGGACGGCGTGACCAGTAATCCCGTCACGGTCACCGTGGCCTATCGCGTGACGCCGGGCCGTGCGGCCGACTTCCACTCCTGGGGGTGGGCCATGCTGGGCGCGACCGCGCGGCAGCCGGGTTTTCTGGGGGGTGGGGTACTTGTCGACGGAGGGGCGGAGTGGCATGTCGTCTATCGCTTCGCCAGCGAGGGGTCGGCCCTGGCCTGGGAGCAATCGCTTTCCCGGACACAATGGGACGCCCGGCTTGAGGGGGTCGCCCGGGAGGCGGAGCGCCGGAGGGTGCCGGGCGCCCGGGCCTGGTTCGAAGCGCAGACTCTGACGCCCGCGCCGCCGGCCCCGCCGAAGAAATGGAAACTGTGGTTCGTGAATATGAGCGCGGTTTTCCCGCCGGTGCTCCTGTTCAATCTGACGGTGCTTCCGTATCTCGGTGATCTCAATGCACTGATACGCACGCTGTTGTTATGTCTGTGTGTGACCGCCCTTGTCACCTGGATTCTCATGCCGCGCCTGCAGCGTTTCTTCAAGAAATGGCTGTACCCGTCGCTCCAGGCGCTTCGTGGGCGGCACAAACGCCGGGCCACGTAGGTCCGCGAACGAACAGAGGGAGGTGGGCGGGTGAAGACCCTGCTCATCGACAATTACGACTCGTACACGTACAACCTGTTCCAGCTGATCGCCGAGGTCAATGGCGAGGAGCCGGTGGTGGTGCGTAACGACGCCCCCGTCGACGGGATTCCGGATCTCCGGGAGTTCGACAATCTGGTGGTGTCCCCGGGCCCCGGGCACCCGGGCGACGCGCGTGATTTCGGCATCGGGACCAGGCTGCTCGCGACCTCCCCGGTTCCCGTGCTCGGCGTGTGCCTCGGCCATCAGGGCATCGCGCTCGGGGAGCGGGGTCTGGTGGGGCCGGCTCCGGAGCCGCGGCACGGGCACCTCTCCACGGTCCGGCATGACGAACGGGATCTGTTCCAGGGCCTGCCGCAGCATTTCACCGCCGTCCGCTATCACTCGCTGGCCGTGCGCGAGCCGTTGCCTCCGGCGCTCGAGGCCACGGCCTGGGCGGAGGACGGCGTCCTCATGGGCCTGCGGCACCGCAGCCGGCCGCTGTGGGGCGTGCAGTTCCACCCGGAGTCCGTCCTCACGGAGTACGGCCACCGCATGCTCGTGAACTTCCGCAACCTGACCGCCGAGCGCGCCGGCAAACTGCGCACGAAGAACACGGCGGTGCCGTCACATCAGGTGTCCTCTCGACGCCGGCCGGTAGTGCCGGAGTGCGACGCGGGGGTGCGGCGGGCGACGGCGAGGGGCAGGGGAGCGGCTGCCGCCGGGGCTGGCTCCCGGACTGCGGCGGGTTCCGGGGCCGGGGCGGGTTCCGGGGCCGGGGCGGGTTCCGGGGCCGGGGCGGGTTCCGGGGCCGGGGCGGGTTCCGGGGCCGGGGCGGGTTTCGGAGCCGGGGCGGCTCCCAAGGCAGGAGCGGCTTTCGAAGCCTCAGCTCCTTCCGACACCGGGGCAGCTTCCAGGCCCACGGCCGCTTCCGAACCCACGGCTGCTGCCAGGGCCGGAGCGGCTTCCGGGCCCACGGCTGCTTCCGGGGCCGGAGCGGCTTCCGGAGCCGGAGCGGCTTTGGAAGCCTCAGCTCCTTCCGACGCCGGGACAGCTTCCAGGCCCACGGCCGCTTCCGAACCCACGGCTGCTGCCAGGGCCGGAGCGGCTTTCGAAGCCTCGGCCGCTTCCAAGGCCGGAGCGGCTTCCGGGCCCACGGCCGCTTCCGACGCCGGGGCCGCTTCTCGGCCCGCTGCCGTCTTTCAGGTTGAGGCGGTCTCCCGGGCTGGGGGCAACCCGGGCGGGAAGGCCGGAGCGGTCGGTGATGGCGTTGCTGCCGGTGGCGGGGTGGTCGTGGGGAGCGCGTCGTCCGGCGTCGCCATTCCCCGGCCACGGCGGCCCGGAAGGGTGGGATATCGGCTGCACACGCGCCGGGTCACCGGGGCGGTCGACACCGAGGCGGCCTTCACCCGGATGTTCGCCGGGTCGGCCCGGTCGTTCTGGCTGGACAGTTCGCTGGTCGAGCCCGGGCGGTCGCGGTTCTCGTTTCTGGGGGACGACAGCGGGCCGCTCGCCGAGTTCGTGCGGTACGACGTCACCACCGGGCGCTGTGAGATCGAGCGGGCCGGGCGGCCGGTGCGGAAGGTCGCGGCGAGTGTCTTCGACTATCTGAAGCGGCAGTTGACGAACCGGCGGGTGGACGCGACCGGGTTGCCGTTCGACTTCACCGGGGGCTACGTCGGCTACCTCGGCTACGAGGTGAAGGCCGACTGCGGGTCGCCCAACCGGCACCGCTCCCCCGCCCCGGACGCCGCCTGGCTGTTCGCCGACCGGGTGATCGCGGTGGACCACGAGGAGGGCTTCACCTACGCCGTATGCCTGGCGGAGGACACCCCGCACGCGGCCCGGGAGGCCGCCGACTGGCTGGAGAGCGCGCTGGCGGACCTCAGCTGCGTGGCGACGGAGCGGGCACCCCTGCCCGGGTCGTCCGCCCCGGCCGACCCCGGCGCCGCCGAGCCGTGGCTCGTACGCGACCGGGCGACGTATCTCGCGGACATCGAGGCGTGTCAACGGGAGCTGCGGGCCGGTACCAGCTACGAGGTCTGCCTCACGAACGCCGCCCGTTTACCCGCTCCGCCCGATGCGCTCGAGTTCTACCGGACGCTGCGCCGCGACAACCCGGCCCCGTACGCGGCGTTCCTGAGATTCGGGGAGCTGGAGGTGGCCGGCTCCTCGCCCGAGCGGTTCCTGAGGATCGGCCGGGACGGTACCGCCGAGGCCAGGCCCATCAAGGGGACCGCGCCCCGGGGCGACGGACCGGAGGAGGACGCCCGGCTGCGGGACGCGCTCGCGTCGGACGACAAGACCCGGGCCGAGAACCTGATGATCGTCGATCTGCTCCGCAACGACCTGGGGCAGGTCTGCCGGACCGGGTCGGTGCGGGTGTCGAAGCTGATGGCCACGGAGACGTACGCCACGGTGCACCAGCTCGTCTCGACCGTGGTGGGACGGCTGCGGCCGGGCACGGACGCGGTGGACTGCGTCCGGGCCTGTTTCCCCGGCGGGTCGATGACCGGCGCGCCGAAGCTGCGCACGCTGGAGATCATCGACTCGCTGGAGACCGAGGCCCGGGGCGTGTACTCCGGCGCCCTCGGCTACTTCGGGTGCGGCGGCGGCGCGGATCTCAGCATCGTCATCCGTACCGCCGTGTTCGCCGACGGCCAGATGCATCTGGGGGCGGGCGGCGCGATCGTGCTCGGCTCCGATCCGGAGGCGGAGTACGACGAGATGCTGCTGAAGACCGCGGCCCCGATGCGCGCCCTGCACCAGCACACGGCCGACCGGATACGCCGGCAGGCCCCGCCGGGGGACAGAGCCGGGGCGGCCGGGGAGGCCCTGCGATGACCGGTTCCCAGGTCGAGATGACCAGTGCTCAGCCCGAGACGACCAGGCCGCAGGCCGACGTGACCGGTGCTCAGGCCGCGATGACCAGGTCTCATGCCGAAGTGCCCAGGCCCCAGGCCGAAACGACCAGGCCCCAGACCGATACGGCCGGCGCACACGCCGAGTCGACCACGCCTCAGGCCGAGTTCAGCCCGGCCGAGACCGAGGTGCCCGGGAACATGGCGGCCCAGCTCGCGGAGCTCGCCGAGCGGCGCGGGTGGGGCGGGCGGACCGCGTTTCACCAGGGGCACCGGGCCTGGACCCACGGGGAGGTGCACGACCTCGCGGCCCGTGCGGCCACCGTGCTCGCCGAGCACGGGGTGCGCCCCGGGGACCGTGTGCTGCTGGCGCTGCCCGACTCGCTCGCCTGGGTGACGGCGTTCCTCGCCACCGCCCGGCTCGGCGCCGTCGCGGTCCTGGTCAACCCCGAACTCCCCGCGGCCGACCATGTGTTCCTGGCCGAGGACACCGGGGCCCTGCTGTGCGTGACGGGGCCGGGCCTTGAGGAGCGGTTCGCCCGCCGGTCCTGCCTGGGAGCGGATCAGCTGATGGCGCTCGCCCCCGCCGCCGAGCCCGCGCCCGCCCACCAGGTCGACGCGCACGCCCCGCTCTACGTCCAGTACACCTCCGGCACCACGGGCCGCCCCAAGGGCGTCGTGCACACGCACGGCGATCCGCGGACGTACCACGACCTGGTCGGCCGGCGGGTGCTGCGGATCACCGCGGACGACGTCACCCTGTCGGTGTCGAAGCTGTACTTCGCCTACGGCTTCGGCAACGCCTTCGTCTTCCCGCTGTTCTCCGGTTCGTCCGCGGTGCTGGTGGACCGGCGTCCGACCCCGGCCGGCATCGACGAGCTGGTCGCCCGGCACCGGGTGACGCTGCTCTACTCGGTGCCGTCCGCGTACGCGGCGCTGGTCGCCGAGCGGGGCCACGGGCACGAGGGCTGCTTCGCCTCGGTGCGGGCCGCGGTGTCGGCCGGCGAGGGGCTGCCGGACGGGCTCGCACGGCAGCTGACCGCGCTGCTCGGGGCGCCGGTGCTGGAGCAGATCGGCTCCACCGAGGCCGGTCACGCCTTCTGCGCCAACGGCTTCGCCCACGACCACCCGGGCACCGTCGGTCGTCCCGTGCCCGGCTTCGAGGTGGAGCTGCGGGACCGCGACGGGCACCCGGTGCCGGACGGCGAGGAGGGCGAGATGTGGGTGCGCGGGCCGACGGTCACACCGGGCTACCTGAACCGGCCCGAGGAGACCGCGCGGACCCTGGTCGGCGGCTGGCTGGCCACCCACGACCGGGCGTGCCGCGAACCGGACGGCTCCTACCGGCATCTGGGCCGCGCCGACGACATGGAGATGGTGGGCGGCATCACCGTCTCCCCGCTGGAGGTGGAGGCCGTGCTGCGCGGCCATCCGGCGGTGCGGGAGGTGGCCGTCGCGGCGGTCGCGGACGGGCGGGGCGCGAGCCGGCTGCGGGCTTTCGTGGTGCCGGTCGCGGCCGTACGGGACGGCCTGTCGGACGAGCTGATCGGTCTGGCGCGGGAGAGCCTCGCCGCCTTCAAGGTCCCCCGCAGCGTCAGCTTCGTCCCGTCGCTGCCGCGCACCCCGACCGGGAAGCTCCGCCGCCATCTGGTGCGCGGGGGCGCCTGGTGAACACCACGGAAAGGAACGGCCTCATGCGACCGTCGCAGGCCCAGCCCTTGTCCCTGCCCTTGCCCTCGCTCGCCGATCGCGGCTTCTGTCTGGGACCGCTCTTCCGGCGTGCCGCCGACCGCCACGGGGCCGTCTTCGTCACCCTGGACCGGCCGCTGGACGTCAACCCCTCCCTCGGGGTCGACCTGAGCTACACCGTGCTCGCGGACGTGGTCGAGGAACTGTCCGGCCGGCTGTGGGAGGCCGGGGTGCGGCCCTCGGAGCAGGTCGTCGTGCACAAGGCCGACAACGTCGACATCATGCTGCTGACCTGCGCCGCCGCCAGGATCGGCGCCGTGCCCGTGCTGCTGTCGCCCGCACTGGCCCCGCAGGTCGCCGGTCAGCTCCTCGCCCGGCTGCGCCGCCCCTGGCTGATCACCGACAGCGCCACCCTGGACGGGCTGAAGGACCTCGCCCTGTCCGAACTGGTGCGGCGGACGCTCTGCGTGGACGACGCGTCCGGGGCGGAGCCCCTGGCGAAGTACGCCGGAGCCGAGCCGCCCCCGCCGGTCCGGCTCCACCCCCGCGAACCCGCCCTGATCACCCACAGCTCGGGCACCACCGGGGTGCCGAAGCTGGCCGTGCACTGCGCGCAGACCATGTGGAACCGGCTCGTGCCGCAGCAGGCGATGGGCTGGCCCACCCGGGGCGAGCCGGCGGCGCTGCACATGTCGTTCGTGCACTCGCGCTTCTACCATCTGCTCGGCGTGCTGCTGCACTTCGGCAGCCCGCTCGTGCTGATCACCGACCCGGACCCGGCCGCGGTGGGACCGCTGCTGGTCCGGCACCGGCCCGGGATCGTGGAGACGCATCCCAACACGTTCGTGCTGTGGGAGGAGCTGGCCGACGCGCCCGGGGCCCCGCTGTCCCGGGTCCGGTCGTACGGCTCCACGTTCGACGCGATCCATCCGCGCACCGTACGGCGGCTGCTGGGCGCGTCCCGGCGCCGTACGCCCTGGCTGATCCAGTTGTACGGGCAGAGCGAGACGGGC
This sequence comes from Streptomyces sp. NPDC057099, assembly GCF_042671245.1. NCBI lineage: Bacteria > Bacillati > Actinomycetota > Actinomycetes > Kitasatosporales > Streptomycetaceae > Streptomyces > Streptomyces sp. NPDC057099. Next base: position 32,132 of record NZ_JBHUTX010000031.1, on the reverse strand, counting down.
CCGGTGGCGTTCCAGGTGGTGACCCGGCGCGGTGCCGCCCGGGTGGACGGGCGCCGGGTCGGGATCGGGATACCCGGCTTCACCCGGGTCCGTGTCACCGACGCCGAGGGCAGACGGGTCGCGCCCGGGACGCCCGGCCGGATCGAGGCCCGCACCCGGGGCCGCATCCTCACCTATCTGGGCATGCCGGAGCGCTACGACCGTCAGCTCACCGACGGCTGGTGGGAGATGGGCGACATGGGCTACCGGAGCCGCCTGGGCGCGCTGTACCTGATCGACCGTGAGGTGGACCAGATCGACGCCGTGCACAGCAATCTTGAGGTCGAGGACACGCTGATGTCCCGTCTCGAGGAGCTGCGCGAGGTCGTCATCGTGCCGGGCGCGGACCGCGAGCCGGTGCCGGTGGTGTGCGTGCGCGGCGAGCGGCCCCTGGACCCGGAGCGCTGGCGGCAGGCGACGGCTGGGCTGCCGGCGATGGCCGAGCCGCGGCAGTGGCGGTTCGAGGAGCTGCCGATGACCGCGACGTGGAAGGTGAAGCGCGTGGAGATCGCCCGGATGCTGGCCGGGGCCAGAGCCGAAGGCGCCCGGGCATGACCCCGGTCGTGGTCGTGGGCGCCGGACCCGTCGGCCTGTCGGCGGCCCTGGCGCTGCGCGGGCACGGACTCCCGGTCGTGCTGCTGGAGGCCGACCCCGAGGACCGGGAACGGCCCGGCAGCCGGGCCCTGTTCGTGCACCGGGAGACCCTGGGCCTGCTGGACGCGATGCTGCCCGGCCTCGCCGCCGAGATCACCTCGTACGGGCGGACCTGGCACACCCGGCGCACCCTCTACCGAGGCCGTGAGGTCTATGCCCGCACGTTCCCGCCGCCGTCCGGCCCGCCGCCCTTCACCAGCCTGCGCCAGACGGACACCGAACGGTTCCTGCGCGCGGCCTGCGAGGGCGCCGGGGTGGAGTTCGTGTGGGGCGCGCGGGTGGCGGGCGTGAGCACCTGGGAGACGGGGGTCCGGCTGACGGGCGAGGACGGGCGGGTGTGGACGGGCGCGTACGCCGTGGCCGCCGACGGCGCCCGCTCCGCCGTACGCCGCGAGCTGGGCATCCCCCTGGAGGGCACGCACGGCGAGGGCTTCCACGTCGTGGTGGACGTCGCCGACGTGCCCGGCGCGGAGCTGCCGCTGGAGCGGGTCTTCCACTACGAACATCCCGGGGTCGGCGGACGCAGTGTGATGCGGGTGCCGTTCACGGGGGGCTTCCAGGTCGACCTGCAGTGCCGGGACGACGACGCCCAGGAGGAGTACGGCACCGAGGAGGCCGTACGCCGCTGGCTGCCCGCGATCGTCGGGGACGGCTACGGCGAGCGGATCCTGTGGGTGTCGACGTACCGCTTCCTGCGCAAGGTGGCGGCCTCGTTCACCGATCCGCACGGGCGGGTGCTGCTGGCCGGGGAGGCGGCGCATCTCTTCCCGCCGTTCGGGGCACGCGGCATGAACAGCGGGATCGCGGACGCGGCGGCCGCCGCCGAGGCGATCGCCGCGGGGACCGGCGAGGCGGTCGCGCACTTCGCCGAGGTGCGGCGGGCGGCGGGCCTGTTCAACAGCGCCGCCGCCGGTACGGCCCTGGACCATCTGCGGCCGCACCGCCGTACCGTCCGGGTCAGACAGCGGGCGGCGGCGGCCCTGGCGCCGGTGCTGCCGTGGTGCGGATCGTGGCTGGAGCACGCGCCGTACGGACCCCGGCACGGGGCGCCGGCCGTCGCGGGCCGCAAGTACTGAGGAGGAGCGGGTGGTGACACGACCGGCGGTGGCGGAAGGCATGTGGACGTGGACGCCCGGCCGTGGCCTTGCCCCCGCCCCGGACCAGGAGGCCGGGGGGCGGCTGCTCGTCGCGGACTCGTGGCTGCTGCGCGAGGGCCGGGTGCGGGCCTATGCCCGGCACCGGGAGCGGTTCTCGCGGTCCTGCGTCGAGTGCGGCGGGCCGGAGCCGCGCCGGCTCGTCGCGTTCTGGCAGGACGTGACCGCCGCGCTGCCGCGCACGGGTGAGTGGTTCCCACGGGTGGAACTCGCGGCGGGCTCCCTGGAGTTGCGGCTGCTGGTGCGGCCCGCCCCGCCGCTCGGCTCCGAGATCCGGCTGTGGGCGGCGGGCCAGCCCGACCCGCGGACCCTGCCCCGGCGCAAGGGCCCGGACCTGGAGACCCTGGCCCGGGTGCGCAACCGGGCCGTCGGCGAGGGCGCGGAGGAGGCCGTGCTGATCGCGCCCTCGGGCACGGTGCTGGAGTCGGCCACCGCCAGCGTGCTGTGGTGGGAGGACGACACCCTGTGCCTGCCCCCGCCCGGGCTGCCCGTCCTGCCGGGTGTGACGGCCGGGCTGATCCAGGAGCGGGCCCTGCGGTCCGGGATCGAGGTCGCGCACCACGAGCGGACCGTGGCCGAGCTGGACGGCCGTGAGGTGTGGCTGGTGAACGCGCTGCACGGGATCCGGCCCGTGACGGGCTGGACGGGACGCCCGATGCGGGTGCCTCCGGCGGAGCGGGCCGGGGAATGGCGGACCTGGCTTGACGGTCTTATGGAGCCGCTGCCGAGCTGAAATCAACAGGCCATGACGGCGCCGGGCCGAAGAATTCGACCCGGCGTTGTTTTCGCTGCTCTATTTCAGTTCTTCGGCACCATGCGCGTGGCTATCGCGATGCGGTTGTAGGCATTGATGACGGTGGCCGCCCAGATCAATGCCGCGATCTGGTTCTCGTCGAACACCTCGGCCGCCTCGGCGTACACCGCGTCCGGGACACGACCGTCGTGGACCAGGGTCACGGCCTCGGTCAGCGCCAGCGCGGCGCGCTCCCGCTCGGTGAAGAAAGGCGTCTCCCGCCAGGCGTTCAGCGTGTACAGGCGCTGTTCGGTCTCGCCCTGGGCGCGGGCGTCCTTGGTGTGCATGTCGAGGCAGAACGCGCAGCCGTTGATCTGCGAGGCGCGGATCCTGACCAGTTCGAGCAGTTCCGGTTCGACCTTGGCGTCCTGCGCCGCGGAAACGGCGGCGGCGTGCAGGGAACCCATGGCGGCGGAGACGTCCGGGGTGATTTTCTTCAGCGCGACGCGGGATATGGAAGGGCTTTCACTCATGAGGTGACCATATCCTCACGAGCGCATTATGGATGGGGAATTCGCGCGATTATCCGGGCAGTACCGCGCACAGCGCGTCCAGCGCCCCGGACCAGGCGTGGTCCGGCGGGGTCCCGTAGCCGACGACCAGGGCGTCGACCGGGGCGGCCCACGCGGCGGGGTGGGTGTAGCGGGCGAGTCCGTGGAGCGCGAGCCCCCGCCAGTGGGCCGCCTGGACCACCGACTGCTCGGTGCCCGGCGGCAGCCGCAGCAGGACGTGCAGACCGGCCGCGATGCCGGTGACCCGGGCCCCGGGAGCGCGGGCCGTGACGGCGGCGACCAGGGCGTCACGGCGGCGGCGGTAGCGCAGGCGGGTCGCGCGCACTCCTGGGCTGCTTCTTTCTTAGGGGCGCGGGCATGAGGACGCATCCCGATGACACGAAGACCCCGATGACCGCGGAGTCTACTGCCGATCGGCCCGCCGGGGTACGCACCCGACGTCTACAAGGCGATGGTCCGGCTCGACACCGCCGCCCGGCAGGGCCTGGACCACACGCTGTACGAGCTGTTGAATCCTCCCCTCCCTGAAGGGAGGGGATTCCTGGCTCAGGCTGCCTCCTGGAGCAGCGCTCCAGGAGGTCTTGCGCCATCGGCACCAGCCGGGTTGAGACCAGCCCGGACGAGCATCACGCGTGCGGAGTTTTTGTCCCGAGGGGAGGTGTTTCCGCACGCGGTGCAGGTGTAGATGCGCTCACCCAGCGGCAGGCGATGCTTGGCTCTCGCATCGCACTGCGCGCAGTCCATCGTGGTGTGCGCGGGGTGGACCAGGCGGACGTCCCGCCCGTGCTTGCGGCCCATCTCGACCAGAGAGGCCTTGGTGGCGCCGATGGCGGCGTCCGCGGCCTTACAGGCCATCGTGGTCTTGGCCAGGAACTTGGGACGGAAGTCCTCCACCGCGACCGTGTCGTGGTCGCGGACCACCTTCTTGGCCCACTTACGGCCCGTGTCCTGGCGCTGCCGGGCGACCTTCTTGTACGCCTTCGCCCGCAGCTTCCTCGCCTCGCGGTAGCCCCTTGACGCCGGTTGTCCCTTCTTCGGCTTGCGGCGGGCCATCATCCGGTCGTAACCGGTCAGCTTCGCCTGGGCCTTCTTGCCGTGCTCGGCGTGGGGGAGGTCGTGCGTGTCGGAGGTGGTGGTCGCGGTCTCCTTCACGCCCCAGTCGACACCCAGCGCGCGGCCGGTTGGAGGCAGCGGCTCCACCTGGGCGGGCACGACGAACGAGGCGTACCAGTGCCCGAGGCTGTCCTGATACACGCGCACCGAGGACGGTTCAGCCGGCAGTCCCCGCGACCACACCACCCTCACCACGATGCCCCCGGCCAGGTGCAGCCGACCATCCTTCAGGCGGAACCCGCGCCGGGTGTAGTTCAGGGTCGCCAGCGCCTCGCGCTTCTTCTTGTGCGTGGGCATCCCGGCCCGGCGTGCCATGGGCAGGCGCTCTGTGATGTCCTTGTGCGCCCTGGCGCGGGAGCGGCCGAAGTCGCGAATGACCTGCTGCTGGACCACGGACGAGCCCTCACGCAGCCACGGCGTCGTCCGCCGGGCCTCGGTCAGCATCCGGTCCAGCTGCGCCGGGCCGCACGTGGTCTTCTGCCCGCTCGCTTTGTTGTGCAGGTGCACGGCCATGGACTTGGCGACACACTCATTCCACACCCACCGGCACCGGTCCCACTCCCCCGCCAGCGCCGTACGGGCAGTGGACGACACACGCAACCGGTAGCTGTAGCGGGCATGCCCAACCTCCGCAGCCACCCCCACCCGCTCCATCTCGCCCCCTCGCAGCCCCGGCTATGACACCGCCGTCCCGAACCCTCCGAAGGACCATACGTACGACCGCCGCACACACGTGCCCAGACCCCACAGCTATCACCCCGACCGGCGATCGTGGGCACACGCGTTCGCATCATCCCGGCGGTCCCTGGCCGCGCTACCGGCGCTCCGCGCCCAGAACCAGACGCTGCGCGTCGCGACACCCCGGATGCCATTCCTCCCCGGTGTGAACGCCGGGGCCTCCTCGCAAGAAACAGGTGAAGATCCGTGCCTCCCAGATCAACCACTGCGCCTTCTGCATCGACATGCACACCAAGGACGCCCTCGTGGCGGGCGAGCGCGTCGAGCGGATCGTCCAGCTCGACGCGTGGGACGAGTCGCGGCATTTCTACACCGAGAAGGAACTCGCGGCGCTGAGGCTGACGGAGGCCGTGACCGTGCTGACGGAGGCCTCCGTGCCCGACGAGGTGTACGAGAACTCCGCCAAGCACTTCGACGAGGCCCGGCTGGCCCATCTGATCGGGCTGGTCGTCGCCATCAACAACTGGAACCGGGTGATGGTGAGCCGCCGGATCCCGCCGGGGGGTTACACGCCATGAGCAAGGCCGATGTGTTCCGCGCCCTGCACCACCACCGGGTGCCCGGTGATCCGCTCGTGCTGCCCGGTCCCTGGGACGCGGCCAGTGCGCGGGTGTTCGTGGAGGCGGGCTTCCCGGCACTCGCCACGCCCAGCGCCGGGGTCGCCGCATCCCTCGGGTACGAGGACGGGCGGACCCCGGCCGACGAGATGTTCGCCGCGGTCGCCCGGATCGTCCGGGCCGTCGACGTGCCGGTGTCGGCGGACGTCGAGGGCGGCTACGGACTCGCGCCGAAGGAACTGGTCGAGCGGCTGCTGGAGACGGGGGCGGTGGGCTGCAATCTGGAGGACTCCGAGGACGGGGTGCTCAAGGACCCGCGCGCACACGCCGACTGGCTGGCCGAGGTGCGGGCCGCGGCCGGCGACGGGCTCTTCGTGAACGCCCGTGTGGACACCTTCTCCTGCGGGGTCGCCGATCCCGGACGGGCCATCGAGCGGGCCGCGTTGTACGTCGCCGCGGGCGCCGACTGCGTTTATCCGATCGGGGCCCCGCCCGAGGTGCTGCCGCTGCTGCGGGCCGGGACGCAGGGGCCGATCAACATCGGGGCACAGACGGACGAAGGCCCCTCGCCCGCCGAACTCGGCGCGCGAGGGGCCACCCGGATCACCTTCGGGCCGGGACTCCAGCGGCGGGCCGCCCGGGCCCTGCGGGAGATCGCCGGTCAGTTGACATAGAGCAGGTCAGGACAGCCACTTCTTCCAGGTGGACTTGTGGCTGTCCACCCACTTCTTCGCCGCCTCCTCCGGGGTCATCTTCTTGTCTGCGATCAGCAGGGAGACCTCGTTCTGGTCCTCGGTCGTCCACTTGAACTTCTTCAGGAACGCCGCCGCCTTGCCGCCGTTCTTGGCGAAGTCCGCGTTGAGGTACTTCTGCAGCGGCGTGTGCGGGTAGGCGCAGGCGACCTTCTCCAGGTCGGCGTCGCAGCCCTCCTTGTACTCCGGCAGCTTCACCTCGGTCATCGGGACCTTCTTGAACAGCCACTGCGGGGAGTACCAGTAGGTGAGGAAGGGCTTCTTCTCCTTGGCGAACTGCCTCATCTGGGTGATCTGCGCCGCCTCGGAGCCGGCGAACACCACCTGGTAGTCCAGCTTCAGGTTCTTCACCAGCGCCTTGTCATTGGTGACATAGGACGGCGAACCGTCCATCAGCTGGCCCTTGCTGCCGCTCTCCGGGGTGCGGAACTGATCGGCGTACTTGTTGAGGTTCTTCCAGTTCGTGATGTCCGGGTGCTTCTTGGCGAAGTACGTCGGGACGAACCAGCCGATGTGCCCGGTGACACCGAGTCCGCCGCCGGGCGCGATCGTCTTCTTGTCCTTGACGTACCGCTGCTCCTGCTCGGGGTGGCCCCAGTCCTCCAGGAGCGCGTCGACACGGCCCTGGCTGAGGGCGTCCCAGGCGGGCACCTCGTCGACCTGGACGGTGTCGACGCGGTAGCCCAGCTCGTTCTCCAGGAGGTACTGGGCGACGGCCACATTGGCCTGCGCGCCCACCCAGGACTGCACGGACAGGGTCACGGACTTGGCGCCCTGCGCGTTGGCGAAGGGCGAGGCCTGCTTGGTCATGTCGGCGGCGCCGCAGCCGGTGAGCAGCGCCAGGGAACTCACGGCGGCGATCAGGGCAGTCGTACGGACTCGCATGTCACGCTCCCTTCTTCGCGCGCCGCTCGGTGGGCTGGGTCACCCGGTCGAGCATCAGGCCGAGGCAGACGATCGCCGCGCCGGCCACCAGACCGGTCGCCAGGTCGCCCTGGGCGAGGCCGAAGACCACGTCGTAGCCGAGGGCGCCACCGCCGACCAGGCCGCCGATGACGACGACGGCGAGGACCAGGACGAGGCCCTGGTTGACGGCGAGCAGCAGCGCCGGGCGGGCCAGCGGGAGCTGGACCTGACGCAGCTGCTGCCAGCTGGTCGCGCCGAGCGAACTGGAGGACTCCAGCGCGGCCGGGTCGACCTGGCGCAGGCCCTGAGTGGTGATGCGGACGACGGCCGGCAGCGCGTACACGATCGCGGCCGCGACGGCCGGGGCGCGGCCGACGCCGAACAGGGCGACGACCGGGATCAGGTACACGAACTGCGGCATCGTCTGGAACACGTCGAGGACGGGGCGCAGCAGCCGCTCCAGACGGTCGCTGCGGGCCGCCGCGATGCCGGTGGCGAAGCCGAGGACGAGGGTGACGGCGACGGCGGCGAGGACCTGCGACAGGGTGTCGAGGGAGGGCTTCCAGACGCCGAGCACGCCGATCGCGGCCATGGCGAGGACGGCGGTGAGCGCGGTGCGCCAGGTGCCGATCACCCAGGCCAGGGCGGCGACGATCAGCAGGACCGACCACCAGGGCAGCCCCTGGAGGCCGTCGCGCATCGGGTCGAGGACCCAGGTGGTGAAGTGGCCGGCCCAGTCGGCGGTGCCGCCGATGACGGGGACGCCGGAGTAGAGGTGCGCGGTCATCCAGTCGACCGCGCGGTTGACGGGCTCGGCGATGCCGACGACCCACGACTCGGGCCAGTCGAGCCGGCCGACGAGGCGCCCGGCGACCGCCACGGCGGCGAAGGCGACCAGGGCGTACAGCCAGCCGAGTCCCTGCCGGGGCTCCGGTTCGGCGCCGAGCCGCTCCCCCGCCGCGCCCGTGACGCGGTCCAGGACGACGGCCAGCAGCACGATCGGGATACCGGCGGCGAGCGCGGCACCGACGTCGACCGAGGCCAGCGCCTGGTAGACGCGGTCACCGAGACCGCCCGCGCCGATGACGGCCGCGATGACGGCCATCGACAGCGCCATCATGATCGTCTGGTTGAGGCCGAGCAGGAGTTCCTTGCGGGCCAGCGGGATACGGGCCGTCAGCAGCCGCTGGCGCGCGGTGGAGCCGAGCGACTCGACCGCCTCCAGCACCTCCTTGTCGGCGCCGCGCAGACCGAGCGAGGTGAGCCGGGCCATGGGCGGGGCGGCGTAGATGACGGTGGCCAGGACGGCCGCCGGGACGCCGATGCCGAAGACCAGCACGACGGGCAGCAGATAGGCGAAGGCCGGGAGCACCTGCATGGTGTCCAGGACCGGCCGCAGGACGCGGTCCATCCGGTCGGACAGCCCGGCGGCGAGCCCGAGCAGCGCGCCCACGAGGACCGACGCGAGGACCGCGACGACCATCAGGGCGAGCGTCTGCATGGTCGGCACCCACATGCCGAGCAGACCGCAGGCCAGGAACGCGACGCCCGTGCCGAGCGCGAGCCGGATGCCCGCGACGCGCCAGGCGACCAGCGCGCCCAGGGCCGTGACGCCCGCCCAGCCGACGGCCAGGAGGCCGAGGTAGACGGCTCGTACGGCGATGACGACGATGTTGCTGACGTGGCCGAAGAAGTACAGGAACAGCGGGTGGCTGTCACGGTTGTCGATGATCCAGTCGCTGGCCTTGGCGAGCGGCTCGGAGAAGTCGACGGTCAGTGCGGTCGGCCAGCTGCCGCTCGCCCAGCGGGCGTTCGCCAGGGGGACGAGGATCGCGGCGGCCAGGGCGAGGAGCAGCAGCTTGCGGACGGCGGGGCTCTTGAGGAGGCCGGGCAGGCCCACGCGGGGCGGGGACGCGGTGATGGTCGCCATCACACCGCCTCCTTGGACTGCTCCGTCCCGGCCGGAGCTGGCTGCTCCGTGCCGGCGACGACACCGAGCAGCGTGTCGGAGTCGACCATGCCCACGCAGCGGCCCTCGTCCACGACCCTGGCCGGGGCGCCGGCGCGGGCGACCGCCTCGATCGCCTCGGAGACCGTGGCGTCGGGCCGGACGGCCGGTCCGCTGCCGTCCAGGTCCGCCGACGGGTTGCGCATGGCCGTGCGGACGGTGAGGACCTGCTCGCGCGGGACGTCCCGGACGAACTCGCGGACGTAGTCGTCGGCGGGCGAGCCCACGATCTCCTCGGGCGTGCCGAGCTGGACGACCCGGCCGTCGCGCATCAGGGCGATGCGGTCGCCCAGCTTGAGGGCCTCCTGGAGGTCATGGGTGATGAAGACCATCGTGCGGCCCTCCTCGCGGTGCAGCCGGACGACCTCCTCCTGCATCTCGCGCCGGATGAGGGGGTCGAGGGCGCTGAACGGCTCGTCGAAGAGCAGGACCGCGGGGTCGACGGCGAGCGCGCGGGCGAGGCCGACGCGCTGCCGCTGGCCGCCGGAGAGCTGGCTGGGGCGGCGGTGCTCCATGCCTTCCAGACCGACCTTGGCGACGACCTCGGCGGCGCGCTCACGCCGCTCGGCCTTGCCCATGCCCTGGATCTCCAGGCCGTAGGCGACGTTGTCGAGGACCGTGCGGTGCGGCAGCAGGCCGAAGTGCTGGAAGACCATGGCGGCGCGGTGGCGGCGCAGTTCGCGCAGCCGGGAGCGGTCCATGGCGCGGACGTCCTCGCCGTCGATGGCGATGGTGCCGGCCGTCGGCTCGATGAGCCGGGTCAGACAGCGCACCAGCGTGGACTTGCCGGAGCCGGACAGGCCCATGACGACGAAGACCTCGCCCTTGCGCACATCGAAGCTGACGTCGCGGACGGCGGCCGTGCAGCCGGTGCGGGAGCGCAGCTCGGCGGGGTCGAGGGCGGTCAGCTCGGGGTCGGCGGGAACGCGCTCGGCCTTGGGGCCGAACACCTTCCACAGGCCCTCCACCGAGAAGACGGGGGTGGTGTCCATGGTCTGCTCCGTGGGGGGTTCGAGGGTCGGGATCTCGGTCATGTCGGTCACCGGTCACCACCACCGATCAGCTCGGCGGCCTTCTCGCCGACCATGAGCACGCCGATCATCGGGTTCACGGTGGTCATGGTCGGGAACACGGAGGCGTCCGCGATGCGGATGCCCTCCAGGCCGCGGATGCGCAGCTCGGGGTCGACGACGGCGAGCCGGTCGTCGGCGTCGCCCATCTTGCAGGTGCCGGCGGGGTGGTAGACGGTGTGCGCGACCTTGCGGGCGTACTCGCTGATCTCCGCGTCGTCGGTCACCTGCGGGCCCGGCGCCACCTCGCGCTTGAGCCAGCCGGCCAGCGGCTCGGTCTTCGCGATCTCACGCGCGATCTTGATGCCGTCGACGAGCGTCTGACCGTCGTAGTCGTCCTCGTCGGTGAAGTACCTGAAGTCCAGGGCCGGCTTGACCTCGGGGTCGGCGCTGGTCAGGTAGAGCCGGCCGCGGCTCTTGGGCTTGGGGATGTTCGGGGTCATCGAGACGCCGAACTCGGGCCGCTGGTAGCCGAGGCGCTCCGGGTTGTCCGTGAAGGGGATCTGGTAGAAGTGGAACATCAGATCGGGGTGCGGCTGTTCGGGGTCCCGGCGCACGAACAGGCCCGCGTCGGAGTCCATCGCGGAGTTCTCGGGTATGGGGCCGTTCGTCTCCCACACGATCACCGACTCGGGGTGGTCGAGCAGGTTCTCGCCGATGCCCGGCAGGTCGTGCGTCACGGGTATGCCGAGCTTTTCCAGGTCCGCCTTCGGGCCGATGCCGGAGTGCATCAGCAGCCGGGGCGAGTCGACGGCGCCGGCACAGAGCAGGACCTCGTTGCGGGCCTTGACGAGGATCTCCTCGCCGTCCTTGGTGCGGACGTGCACGCCCTCGGCGCGGTTGCCGTCCAGCTCCAGCTTGTACGCCCAGGTCTCCAGCAGGATCGTCAGGTTGGGCCGCTCGTCCATCACCGGGTGCAGATACGCCACCGATGCCGAGGAGCGCTTGTTGTTCTCGGGGTGGTAGGCGAGGTCGAAGAAGCCGACGCCCTCGGTGAACGGCTTCTTGTTGAAGCCCTCCACGCGCGGCACGTTCAGCGCCGCCTGGGCCGCGTCGACGAAGTCGCGGGCGATGGCGTTCCGGTCCTTCTCGTCGACCGGGACGACGTTGTTGAGGAGCCGCGCGAAGTACGCCTCCATCTGTACCGCGCCCCAGCCCTTGGCGCCGGCGGCCTCCCACTCGTCCCAGTCGGCCGGCAGCGGCTTGAAGGCGATCAGGGTGTTGTGCGAGGAGCAGCCGCCCAGGACCCGGGCGCGGCTGTGCCGGATATGCGAGTTTCCGCGTGGCTGCTCGGTGGTCGGGTAGTCGTAGTCGAGCTCGCCGCCCAGCAGCCCCATCCAGCGGCGCAGGGTCAGCACGTCGTCGCGGCCGACGTCGCTGGGGCCGCCCTCGATGACGGCGACGGTCACGTCGGGGTTCTCGGTCAGGCGGGAGGCAATGACGGAACCTGCGGTTCCGCCGCCTATCACGACATAGTCGTACTCATGACTGGTGTGGGACATGGCGTACTTGCTCCAGAGGGGATGAACCAGCGGGGACGAAGAGGTCGGGTCCGAAGGGTGAGGGAGGTCAGCCCGCGAACCAGCGCACCGGCTTCGGAGCGAGGTTCTGGTAGACGTGCTTGGTCTCTCGGTACTCGGCGAGTCCGGCCGGGCCGAGCTCCCGGCCCACTCCGCTCTTGCCGAAACCGCCCCACTCCGCCTGCGGCAGGTAGGGGTGGAAGTCGTTGATCCAGATCGTGCCGTGACGCAGCCGGCCGGCCACGCGCCGGGCGCGGCCCGCGTCGGAGGTCCAGACACCGCCGGCGAGGCCGTACTCGGTGTCGTTGGCGAGGGTGACGGCCTCGTCCTCGGTGCGGAAGGTCTCGACGGTGAGGACCGGTCCGAAGACCTCCTCCCGGATGACGCGCATCTCGCGGTGGCAGTGGTCGAGGACGGTCGGCTCGTAGAAGTAGCCGTTCTCGGGGCGCTGCGGGGACGGCTCGGGGCGCTTGCCGCCGGAGCGCAGCACCGCGCCCTCCTTGAGGGCGGACTCGACGTACATCTCGACCTTGGCGCGCTGCTGCTCGGAGACGAGCGGGCCGCACTCGACCCCGTCCTCGGTGCCGCGGCCGAGCCGGATCTTCTCGGCGCGGCGGGCGAGTTCGGCGACGAAGCGGTCCCGGATCGACTCCTCGATGATGAGGCGGGCGCCGGCCGAGCAGACCTGGCCGCTGTGGATGAAGGCGGCGTTGAGGGCCTGGTCGACGGCGGTGTCGAAGCCCTCCTCGGTGGCGCAGGCGTCGGCGAAGACCACGTTGGGGTTCTTGCCGCCGAGTTCGAGGGCGACCTTCTTGACGCCGGGCGCGGCGGCCTGGGCGACCTTGGTGCCGCTGACCAGACCGCCGGTGAAGGAGACCAGGTCGACGTCGGGGTGCTCGGACAGGCGCGCGCCGACCGAGTGGCCGGGGCCGGTGACGATGTTGGCGACGCCGGCGGGCAGCCCGGCCTCGACCAGCAGCTCGATGACCGCGATGGTCGTCATCGGGGTGATCTCGCTCGGCTTGATGACGAAGGTGTTGCCGGCCGCGAGCGCCGGGGCGATCTTCCAGCTGGCCTGCAGCAGCGGGTAGTTCCAGGGCGTGATCATCGCGCAGACGCCGATGGGCTCGTGCACGACGACGCTGTGGATGTCGGGCGAGCCCGCGTCCACGACCCGGCCGGGGGCCTCGCCGGCGACCAGGTCGGCGAAGTAGCGGAAGGCGTCGGCGACGCAGTCGATGTCGACGCGGCCCTCCTCGACGGTCTTGCCCGCGTCCTGGGCCTCCAGCCGCCCGAGCTCCTCGCGGTCGCGGACCAGCAGGTCGGCGACGCGCCTCAGCAGCGCCGCGCGCTCGGCGACGGGCGTGCGGGGCCAGTCGCCCTCGTCGAAGGCGCGCCGGGCGGCGGCGATCGCCAGATCGGTGTCTTTCTCGTCGCCCTCCGCGACCACGGCGAACGGCAGCGCGTTCGCGGGGTCGAGGATCTCCCGGGTGGAGCCGGAGACGGCCGCACGCCACTCCCCTCCCGCGTGGATGGTGCTGCGCGCCTGAAGTACGTTGCTTTCCGCCATGACCGCTTTCGCCTTCCGTTCCTGATCAGCGCCCTTGTGTCACACACGTGTCACTAAGAGACCGAGTGCGCCTGCCCTCACCCCTCGGATGCATGCACGATCCGTGGCTGAAAGTGCGCTGCGTCACTGAAGATGCGGTCAAACGGGGACGAAAGCGCGCAGGCCCCGCACCGGAATCAACCGGTACGGGGCCTGCGCGGAAGCGCGGAGAGGCTCCGGTCAGATGAGGCCGAGGCCGCGGACCGCCTCGCGCTCCTCCTCGAGCTCCTTGACGGAGGCGTCGATCCGGGCGCGGGAGAACTCGTTGATGTCCAGGCCCTGGACGATGTCGTACTTGCCGTCCTTGGTGGTGACGGGGAAGGAGGAGATGAGGCCCTCCGGCACGCCGTACGAGCCGTCCGACGGGATGCCCATGGAGACCCAGTCGCCGTCGGCGGTGCCGTTGACCCACGAGTGGACGTGGTCGATGGCGGCGTTCGCGGCGGAGGCGGCCGACGAGGCGCCACGGGCTTCGATGATGGCGGCGCCGCGCTTGGCGACGGTCGGGATGAAGTCCTCGGCCAGCCACTTCTCGTCGTTCACGACCTCGGCGGCGTTCTTGCCGGCGACCGTGGCGTGGAAGATGTCCGGGTACTGGGTGGCGGAGTGGTTGCCCCAGATGGTGAGCCGCTTGATGTCGGCGACCGTCGAGCCGGTCTTCTTCGCGAGCTGGGTCAGCGCGCGGTTGTGGTCGAGGCGGGTCATGGCCGTGAACCGCTCGGCCGGTACGTCCGGCGCGGCGGCCTGGGCGATCAGGGCGTTGGTGTTGGCCGGGTTGCCGACGACCAGGACCTTGATGTCGTCCGCGGCGTGGGCGTTGATGGCCTGGCCCTGCGGCTTGAAGATGCCGCCGTTGGCCTCGAGGAGGTCACCGCGCTCCATGCCCTTGGTGCGGGGGCGGGCGCCGACGAGCAGCGCGACGTTGGCGCCGTCGAAGGCGACGTTCGGGTCGTCCGAGATCTCGATGCCCTGCAGGAGCGGGAACGCGCAGTCGTCCAGCTCCATGGCCGTGCCCTCGGCGGCCTTGAGCGCCGGGGTGATCTCGAGGAGCCGCAGCTTGACCGGCACGTCCGGGCCGAGCAGCTGACCGGAGGCGATGCGGAAGAGCAGGGCGTAACCGATCTGGCCGGCCGCGCCGGTGACGGTGACGTTCACGGGAGTGCGGGTCATGGCGTTCTCCGTATGACAGCTGGCGGTGGGGCGGTCCCTGCCCCGGACGTCTGATCGATCTCTTGGTATCAAGAGATCCACCAGCGGTCAGGCTATCGCGCATCCGGTATCTCGCACGGCCGGGTCGGTGTGGCCCACCCCACAACCCGCCAGGCGCCCACGCAAAAGGCGGCCGCCCGTCCGGGAGAGGTGGACTGGGGCGGCCGCCGGGGGAACCGACCGTGCCGGACTCCCGTGGGGGTACGTGTCGCGTGCCCCCGATTCCCCCGACCATGCCTACGCTTCTGAAATTCGTCCGGCCCGGCCCGACGCCCTGCCCGAGGACCGGGGTACCCGGCCCCGGTCCGGCCACGCCGACACCGCGACACGGCCCGCGCCGACCCCACCAGACGCTGGCCACGAGGCGCCCCGTGGCACGCCTGCGGGCCCCGCCCCTGCTAGGTGCGCAGGGCGGCCCCCGGGCGTCCGGACCGGTCCTGCCACGCCGACACCGCGACACGGCCCGCGCCGACCCCACCAGACGCCGGTCGCGAGGTGCCCCGGTGGCACGCCTGCAGGCCCCGCCCCTGCTAGGTGCGCAGGTCGGCCCCCGGGCGTCCGGACCGGTCCGACGACCGGGTCACGCCGACACCGCAAAACGGCCCAAGCCGACGCCACGACACGGCCCGTGCCGACCCACCAGACGCCAGCCGCGAGGCGCCCCGTGGCGCGCCCGCGGGCCCCACGCCCCTACGAGGTGCCCGCAAGGCCCCGGGCGTTCGGACCGGTCCGACGCCCCGCCCGACGACCGGGTCGCCCGGCACCGGTCCGGCCCACGCCGACACCACGACACGGCCCGAGCCGACCCACCAGACGCCGACCGCAAGGCGCCCCGGTGGCACGCCTGCAGGCCCCGCCCCCTACGAGGTGCCCGCAGGGCCCCCGGAGCAGCCGACGGGCAGCCAGGAGTCAGGCTCCCTCCGTATGCCAGGCGCCTCGCCAAGTCCCGTGAGCCCGGCCGGAGGGCAGGCGGCGGCAGCCCTGCGACGCGCCCGCCGCGGGCGATGGTCTGCCGTATCCGCCCGCGCCCCTGGCGGGCTACTCCGTGCAGCCCTGCTGGCCCGATGCCAAGGTCGCGCAGGCCTTGGCGTCGGTGGCGTTCTTCACCGCCACCATCGGGGTGTACGCGATCGCGTCGCCGGCGACGGTGATGCTTCCGGTCTGCTTCGCCTTGCCCACGCTGATCTGGACCTCGTCGCCCTGTGTCGCCTGGGTGACACGGCCCCAGGCCGCCTTGCAGGTCTCGCTGTAGCGGACCTCCACGACGGTGTTGCCGACGGTCGCGGTCTGCGCCGTGGTGACCAGGTCACCACTGCACCCCATGCTCTCCGCGTCCTTGCCGGTGCAGCTGTCGCCGCTGCACTTCACACCGGGCGGCAGGTCCGGGTTCGTGGTGGCGCGCGGCGTGGGCGACTTGGTGCCGCCCTTGGCCTCGTCGTCGCCACCGCCACCGGTGAGATAGAACGCGCCGGCGATCACCACGAGCACGCCCACGACACCGGCGAGGAACGTCACGGTCCGCCGCTTGCCCCCGGCGGAGGCCTTCGCCCGGCCCCGGGAGCCATCCCGCGGCGACCGGTCGTACGAGCCGCCGTCCGAACCCGGCGTCCGGGCGGGCCCGTCGGGCGCCCCGGCGGGAGTGCCGCCCGCCGCACCGGGCCGGGAACCGCTGCCGATGCCACTGCCAGTACCCGTGGAGCGTCCGCCCGACGGCGACGGCCCCTGGTACCCGGCTATCCCCCACGAGTTGACGCCGGCCGCACCGCCCCGGCCGCCGTCCTCCCGCACACCACCGCTGGTGGAGGAGTCCTGGACCTCGGGCGCCGTCGGCTGCGGCGGCACGGTCGGGGCCACTCCGGCCGGCCCCGCGATGCCCGGCGTGACCGTGGTGCTGCCACTCCTGCGGGCGGGCTTGTCGTCACCCCCGGACGCCGACTTGCCCGAGGCGGACTTGCCGCCGGAGGCCGTCGTACCGCCGCTCTTGGAACCGGCCGAGGGGTCGCCGAAGTCCTGCCCGCCGAACTCCCCCAGCGCCGCGCGCGCCTGGGAGATCCGGATGGCCTCCATCGTCATGTCGTGCCGCATCTCCGAGCGGCTCCACGCGCGCTCGGCCAGCTCCCACATGGTGGTCAGGTGCAGCGGGTTGGTCCCGGTGACCTCCGCCAGCGCCACGATCGCGCCCTTGGGCGCGAGCAGCCGGCCGTTCAGATAACGCTCCCACGACGTCTTGCTGTAGCCCGTGCGGTCCGCCACCGACGCGATGCTCAGACCACTGCGGTCCACGAGCCTGCGCAGCTGGCTGGTGAACTCCCTGATCTGTGGATCGAGCTCATCCGGCAAGGCCCTCCAACGAGGCATTGCTTCCCCCCTCTTCCCCCCGGTCGTGCTGATATTTCTCGCGCTGTTCGCCCCGCGCGTTGGCGGCCTTGGCCGAGTCCCCGTTCTGGTTACCCACAGGGATGCGCACACTCAGGATCTCAGTTCCCTGACTGGGGGCGCACAGAAGCACGGTGACCGCGCGCGATACACCCCGGACCGTCCCGATTGTCCACGCCAACCGCGTTGCCGCACCACTTCGTGCGGAATCCGCCAGAGGAAGTACCGGAACGGTCACTTCCGTGCCACAGCGCGCTGACAGCCGTTGAACAGGCCGTTCGCCGTGCAGGAGGGTGGTTCATGGCGGCGGCCCGTCCTTCCTCGGGGGAGAGGACGGACCGCCGTCCGGTCATCCGCTGGTGACCGTGAAGTGCAGCGTGTCCTTCAGGAACGGGATCTGCAGCCACGGTTCCGGCTGTGCCATCAGCGCCAGCAGGACGATCACCAGGCCCAGCAGGCCGTAGGTGACCATGTCCGTGAAGCGGGAGCGGACGGCGAGCATGCCGACGTCCGGCAGCAGCCAGCGCATCACGCCACTGCCCAGCAGGGCGACGCCGATCAGCAGCGTCCCGAGCCGGAACTGGTCGAAGGCCGTCACCAGCAGCCCGAGCCCCACCAGCCCCAGCACGGCGAGAACGGGCCACTGCCGCACCGGCGCGGGCGCGTCCCCGGACACGGCCCGGCCGCCGCCCTCGGGCCGCGCGGTGTCCTTGGTGAACAGCGGGAACCGCCGAGTGACCCGCCGCGGCCGCCCCTCGACGTCGGGCGCGCTGACCGGATCCCGGACGGTGAGGCCGTCTTCGTCCGCCTCCGACTCACCCGATTCGCCCGATCCGTCCCGCTTAACGGGAGCACTCGGACCGACCCGCGCATCCGACTCACCCGAAGCACTCCGGCGCACACGCCCGTCCGGCTCGCCCGAAGCGCGCGGACCGGCCTTCCCAGCCGACTCTGCCGAAGGGGCAGGACCGACCCGCGCATCCCTCTCATCCGAAGCGCTCAGGCGCACACGCCCGTCGGGCTCGCCCGAAGCGCGCGGACCGGACTTCCCGTCCGGCTCAGCTGAGGCGCTGGGAGCGACCTGCTCATCCGACTCGACCGAAGCGCTCGAAGCGACCTGCCCGTCCGGCTCGGCCGAAGCACTCAGGCCTGCCTGCCCGGCCTCGGTACCCCGCCCGGCCCGCGCACCGCGGCCCGCCGTCTCGGCGCCCTCCGCGTTCCGTCCGCCCGGGGCGTTCTCCGTACCCAGGCCGCTCCGTGGGGCCCGGGTGCCTTCCACGCTCCCGCCGCCCGCCGCGCTGCGCGCGCTCCGCTCAGCCGACACTGCGCTCCGCCGCCTCGACCACGTTGACGAGCAGCTGGGCACGGGTCATCGGGCCGACTCCGCCGGGGTTCGGGGAGATCCAGCCGGCGACCTCGGCCACGTCGGGGTGGACGTCACCCACGATCTTGCCCTCGGCGCTGCGGGAGACACCGACGTCGAGGACGGCCGCCCCCGGCTTGACGTCCTCGGCGCGGATCAGATGGGCGGAACCGGCCGCGGCGACGATGATGTCCGCGCGCTTGAGGTGCGCCGACAGATCACGCGTGCCGGTGTGGCACTGGGTCACCGTCGCGTTCTCGCTGCGCCGCGTCAGCAGCAGCGGCATCGGGCGGCCGATGGTCACGCCCCGGCCGATCACCACGACCTCCGCGCCCTTGATCTCCACGCCGTAGCGGCGCAGCAGGGTCAGCACGCCGTTCGGGGTGCAGGGCAGCGGGGCCGGCTCGTTCAGGACCAGGCGGCCGAGGTTCATGGGGTGGAGCCCGTCCGCGTCCTTGTCCGGGTCCATCAGTTCGAGGATGCGGTTCTCGTCGATGCCCTTGGGGAGCGGCAGTTGCACGATGTACCCGGTGCAGGCCGGGTCCTCGTTCAGTTCGCGAACGGCCGCCTCGATCTCCTCCTGCGTGGCCGTCGCGGGCAGCTCACGCTGGATGGAGGCGATACCGACCTGCGCACAGTCACGGTGCTTGCCGGCGACGTACTTCTGGCTGCCGGGGTCGTCCCCGACCAGGATCGTGCCGAGGCCGGGCGTGACGCCCTTCTCCTTCAGCGCCGCCACGCGGGCGGTCAGATCGGACTTGATCGCGGCTGCGGTGGCCTTGCCATCGAGAATCTGGGCGGTCATGCCCCCATCCTCGCGGATGACCCGCCCACGGTTCCAATCCGGCCACAATCCGGGCACCGAGGGCCCCTCCTCCCGTATCCGCCCATGATCAGCGATGTTGCACTTGCACAACACATCGGGAATGCGGCTGGACAAGCCCGTCACCGGTGCAGAACGATGACATGACAAGTGCCGCGGGCAGTTCAACGGGGGGACGGTCGCAATACGAAGTACTTCTCCTCCGTGCGGATGACCCGCGTCGTCCCCGCACTCGAAACATCAACGGAGGAAAGTCAGCCATGAGCTACGGCGACCCGAACAACCCCTACGGCGCTCCCCAGGGGCAGCAGCCGCAGCAGCCGGGCTACGGCTACCCGCAGCAGCAGGGCCAGGCGCCCGGCTACGGCTACCCGCAGGCCCCTCCGGTCTCCCCCTACGGCGGCGGCCCCGCCGCGCCGACCACGATGCCGGGTTCGGTGAGCGCGGCCCGCGCGATGATGTGGGTGATCGTCGGTCTGCAGGTCGTCGGCGTGGCAATCATGGTCTTCGCCGCCGCGGCCCTCAACGCCGCGAAGGACGACGAGTCCCTCCAGGACAACACCGCCTTCCAGGACCTGGTCGGCCAGTCGACCGGCGTGATCTGGGGCTACGCGGTGTTCGGCCTGGCCTGGCTGGTGTTCGGCGCGGTCCTGGCGACGAAGTTCAAGTCCGGCGGCAACAGCGCCCGGATCACCATCCTGGTCTTCGCCATCATCACGGCCGTCCTGGGCATCTACCCGTTCGTCATCATCGGCCTGGTGCACACCATCCTGGCCGTCCTGGTCGCCGTGTTCGTCGGCAACGCCAACGGCAAGGCCTGGTTCAACCGCCCCAAGTACTGAACGGGCCCGGTCGACCGGGCCAGTTCACGCCAATCACATCCAAGGGCCGTGTCTCACCCGTACGAGGGGGGCACGGCCCTGGTGCGTCGCCCTAGTCTGACGGTGGTAGCTGTGCAGGCACGGGGAGAGCACCTTGTTCAGCATCATCGTGGTACCTCCGCCGACCACGGAGGACGAGCGAAACCGCACCCAACGCAGACTCGCGCCCGGCGAACGCCTCACCTTCGGCCGGTCCGCGCACGACAACGACCTGCCCATCGCCCACGACGGGGTCTCCCGCCGGGCCGGTGAGATCACCGCGCAGGGCGCCTTCTGGATCCTGAGCAACCTCAGCCGCGAACAGACGTATGTGGTGGAGAACCCGGAGGGCGCGGGCGAACACGTCAAGCTGGCGCCGGGGCGGCTGGACGCGCCGATCCCCTTCGAGTTCTCGCGGATCGTGCTGCCCGCCGCGGGCGACCTGCTGGCGCTGGAGGTGTGGGCGCCGCGCCACGACTACCTCAGCGGCACGGGCGGCCTCGACGGCGCCACGACCGCGCCCGCCTTCTCGGTCGACCGCACCAAGCGCTACTTCGCGGTCCTGGCGGCCCTGTGCGAACCGCGCCTGCGCGGCACCCCGCACGCCCCGCTGCCCACCGTCGACCAGGTCGCCGAGCGCCTGCGCCCCGCCTGGCCGGCCGCGTCCCGCACGGCCGTGCAGTGGAACATCGACTACCTCGCCGTGAAGCTGCGCCTCAAACCGGGCCCGGACAGCGCGGACACGGGCCCGCGGCTCAACGGCAAGAAGGAGTCCCTGGTCTCCCTCGCGCTCCGCTTCGACCTGGTCCGGGAGGACGACCTGGTCGTCCTGGCCGCCCCGTCGGGCCGGGTGACGCGGTGAACGAGCCCTACGCCGTGCCGGTGCCGAAGGGGTACCGGGTCGGCGTCTGGGAGGTGCGCGAGCCGATCGCGACCGGCGCCTTCGGCAGTGTGTACGCCGCCCGGCGCGTCGGTGAGAGCGCGGAGCTGCCCCGGACCGCCGCCCTGAAGTTCCTGCCCACCGGTACGGCCACGCCCCGCCGGCTCGCCCACCTGCGCGAGCTGATCGAGCGGGAGGTCGCGCTGTACCGGCGGCTGAAACACCCGCGGCTGGTGCGGATGTACGAGACGCTGACCGTCGACGACCCGGGCCGCCCGGAGCTGGACGGCGCCACCGTCCTCGTCCTGGAGCAGGCGAAGGGCTCCCTGTCCGCCCTGCTCTCGGCGACGCCCCGGCCCGAGGCGGGTCCCGCGCTGCTCGCGCAGATCTGCGAGGGCCTGGCCCAGTTGCACGACGCGGGCTGGGTGCACGGCGACCTGAAGCCGGCCAACGTGCTGCTGATGGAGGACGGTTCGGTCCGGCTGGCCGACTTCAACATGGCGGCCGAGCTGGAGGGCACCCACGCCTACACCCCGGCCTTCTCGACCCCCGACTACACGCCGCCCGAGCTCCTGTGGACCGAGATCGGCGAACGGGGCCGCCGGATCCGCCCGTCCGCCGACGTGTGGGCCTTCGGCGTCCTCGCCCACCTGGTCCTCACCGACAGCTTCCCGCTGCCCGGCGCCACTCCGACGGCCCGCCGCGACGCGGCGGCGGCCTACGCCCGCGGCACCGACGAGCTGCGTCTGTCGCCCGGACTGGCCGACGACTGGCGGGAGATCGTACGCGCCTGTCTGACCCGCTCGTACCAGGAACGCATCACCGGCCAGGCACTGCTGCGCCGCGTCCGCGCGGCTGCCGGGACGGCTCCGCGTCCCTTCCGGCTGCCCCGGCTGGGCCCGGCCCGGCACCGCGTGCGCCGTACGTCCGTCGCTGCGGCCGTGGCCGCCTGCGTCCTCGCCGCCCTTGCCTACGGCATCGGCGTCTGGGCCGACGGCGGCCCCGGCGGCAGCGGCTCCGGCGCCACCGCGAACGTCTCGGCCGCCACGTACGGCGCCTCCGACCTGCGCACCGACCGGGGCATCCCGCCCGCCTACCGGCTGCTGATCGTGGAGACGGCGCACGACTGCGACCAGAAGGAGGTCACCCCGGCCCTGATCGCCGCCATGCTGAAGGTGGAGAGCGACTTCGACCCGGACCTCTCCGACCCCGCCAACGACGAGTACGGCATCGCCCGCTGGACCCCGCGCGTCCTGCGCTGGTGGATGAACGAGGACGGCACTCCCGGCGAGGCCGTCCCCCAACCCCCGTTCCCGCCTGCCGAGTCCATCCCGGCGATGGGCCGCTACCTGTGCTGGATCGCCCCGCGCCTGGAGCCCGGGCTGCGCGGCGAGCGGCGAGTGCTGGTCGCCGCCGCGTACCGGACGTCGTACAAGACGGTGAACGACGCGGGCGGCGTTCCCCCGGACACCCGCACCTACGCCGACCGCGTCGCGCACCACCTCAAGGAGTACAGCCCGCCGGGGAGGAAGTGACCCTGGGGATTCTCAGGTACCGCCCCGAAAACACGCTGCTCCGCGCGTAGGGGGATGTGAGGATGGCCGCTCCGAACTACTGTGCCCTGAAAGCAGGTTCACGCATGAGACGCACCCGTGGTGCCCTGGCCGTCGCCGCCGCCCTGACACCCGTCCTCCTGCTCGCCACCCCGGCCGTGGCCGCCGGCCCGGCCCCGGCGGCACCCGCCGTGACGGCCACGGTGCCGGTGGACGGCACACCGGTGGACGAGATGTCGGAGGAAGAGCTCCGGATGGCGATCCTCCGCATCATGGCCGACGAGGACAGCGGCCGAGGCGTCGACAGGGAGGCGAACAAGGCCCTCGACGGCACCGTGGAGGACATGCGCACGTTCCTCAAGACCGGCTACCGCCTCGCCCAGGCCGAGGACGACGCCGTCGCCATCGCCCGCATCCTGGCCGACCCGAACTCCGGACGCGGCGTCATACGGGAAGCCAACAAGGCCCTCGACACCTTCACCCCCGAAGCCCTGCGCGCCTTCCTGGAAACGGGCTACCGCCTCGCCCGGGCCGAGGACGACCGTGTCGCCATCACCCGCATCATCGGCGACCCGAAATCCGGACGAGGCGTCAAGCGCGAAGCCGGCAAGGCCCTCGACACGAACACCCCCGAAGCCCTGCGCGCCTTCCTGGAGACCGGCTACCGCCTCGCCCAAGCCGAGGACGACCGTGTCGCAGTCGCCCGCATCCTGGCCGACCCGAAGATCAGCCCGGCGCTCCGCGCCGCCGCCGAGAAGGCGATCGAGGGTACGCCGGAGGAGCTGCGCTACTTCCTGGAGACCGGGCAGTACGAAGTGGACGGCTGAGTCGTCCGAGGCGGGTCGGCCGTGCAGCCGACCCGCTCCGCCGCCACCGTCAGTGGAAGAAGTGCCGCGTCCCGGTGAAGTACATCGTGACGCCCGCCTTGCGCGCGGCCTCGACGACCAGCTCGTCACGGACCGAACCGCCGGGCTGGACCACGGCCTTCACGCCGGCCTCGGTAAGGATCTCCAGGCCGTCCGGGAAGGGGAAGAACGCGTCGGAGGCGGCGTAGGAGCCCTCCGCGCGCTCGGCACCGGCCCGCTCGACGGCCAGCTTCGCGGAGTCCACGCGGTTGACCTGCCCCATGCCGACACCGACGGAGGCACCGTCCTTGGCGAGCAGGATCGCGTTGGACTTCACCGCGCGACAGGCCTTCCAGGCGAAGGCCAGCGCGGCCAGCTCGTCGGCGCTCAGGGCCTCGCCGGTCGCCAGCGTCCAGTCGGCCGGGTCGTCGCCGTCGGCCTGGAGCCGGTCGGTCACCTGGAGCAGCGCGCCGCCGTCGATCGGCTTGACCTCGACGGGGGCGGCGGGGCCGTCGGCGCAGCGCAGCACACGGATGTTCTTCTTCTTGGTGAGGGCCTCCAGGGCCCCCTCCTCGTAGCCGGGCGCGACGATGACCTCGGTGAAGATCTCGGCGACCTGCTCCGCCAGCTCCTTGCTGACCGGGCGGTTGACCGCGATCACGCCGCCGAACGCCGACAGCGGGTCACAGGCGTGCGCCTTGCGGTGCGCCTCGGCGACATCCGCGCCGACCGCGATCCCGCAGGGGTTGGCGTGCTTGATGATCGCGACGCACGGCTCGGCGTGGTCGTACGCGGCACGGCGGGCGGCGTCCGTGTCCGTGTAGTTGTTGTACGACATCTCCTTGCCGTGCAGCTGCTCGGCCTGGGCGAGGCCGCCGCCCTCCGGGGAGACGTAGAGCGCGGCCGGCTGGTGCGGGTTCTCGCCGTAGCGCAGGGTGTGCTCGCGCTCCCAGGTGGCGCCGAGGAAGTCGGGGAACCGCGACTCGTCGACGGGCGCGTAGGAGGACGCGAACCAGGAGGCGACGGCGACGTCGTAGGCGGCCGTGTGCTGGAAGGCCTCGGCGGCGAGCCGCTTGCGGGTGGCGAGGTCGAAGCCGCCGCCCTGGACGGCCTTGAGCACGTCGGCGTAGCGGCCCGGGCTGGTGACGACCGCGACGGAGGGGTGGTTCTTGGCGGCGGCGCGGACCATCGAGGGACCGCCGATGTCGATCTGCTCGACGCACTCGTCGGGCGAGGCACCCGAGGCGACGGTCTCGCGGAACGGGTAGAGGTTGACGACGACCAGGTCGAACGGCTCGACGCCCAGCTCGGCGAGCTGCCGCCGGTGGTCCTCCAGGCGCAGGTCGGCGAGGATGCCCGCGTGCACGCGCGGGTGCAGGGTCTTGACGCGGCCGTCCAGGCACTCGGGGAAGCCGGTCAGCTCCTCGACCTTGGTGACGGGGACGCCGGCAGCGGCGATCTTCGCGGCCGTGGAGCCGGTGGAGACGAGCTCGACCCCGGCCTCGTGGAGCCCGCGCGCGAGCTCCTCGAGCCCGGTCTTGTCGTAGACGCTGACGAGCGCCCGGCGAAGGGGCCGCTTGTTGCTCTCGGCGGTCACTGGATAACTACCTTTCGTCCCTCAATGCGATGGCCGTTGCGGGCGAGCCGCCCCACGACCTCGACGAGCAGCCTTCGCTCGACGTCCTTGATGCGCTCGTGCAGAGCGCTCTCGTCGTCCTCGTCCCGGATCTCCACCACGCCCTGCGCGATGATCGGCCCGGTGTCGACGCCGTCGTCGACGAAGTGGACGGTGCAGCCGGTGACCTTGGCGCCGTACGCGAGCGCGTCCCGCACGCCGTGGGTTCCCGGGAAACTGGGCAGCAGGGCGGGGTGCGTGTTGACGAACCGCCCGCCGAACCGCGCGAGGAACTCCTTGCCGACGATCTTCATGAAGCCGGCGGAGACGACGAGGTCGGGCTCGAAGGCGGCGACGGCCTCGGCGAGGGCGGTGTCCCACTCCTCGCGGCTCCCGTGGTCCTTGACCTTGCGGACGAAGGTCGGCAGCCCGGCACGCTCGGCGCGCGCCAGCCCCTCGATGCCCTCGCGGTCGGCGCCGACGGCCACGATCTCGGCTCCGTACGCCTGCGCACCGGTGGCGGCGATCTCGTCGAGGAGCGCCTGCAGATTGGTGCCGGATCCGGAGACCAACACGACAAGGCGCTTGGCGCGCGGGGCCACGGGCTTGGCGGCCACGGTGGGGGCCTTTCTCGGGGAAGCGTCTGTCCAGGCGGCCGAACCGTGGCGTTTGTACATTCATACGAATGCTTCGGGCTCCCGGATACGGGGAAGCCTACGAACCGGCCGACCGTCAGCAACGATACCGGCACTCCGGACGGCCCCCACGGGACGGGGGCGTGGCCGGAAGGTAGCGTCTGGGCGGAGCCGGTTCGGGAACGCCGTCCGGGCGTGGTGCGTTCAGGAGGGTGACGGAGCCGGTCCCGACGCCGCACCGACTTCTGTTCGTCCAGTCCAGATGCCCGCTCTCCTCCACACCGCCCCACTCACCAACGGGAAGACGCTCACTTGATGCCGGACCGCAGCCTGCGACTCCTCACGTTCCCCCCGCTTTCGGCACAGGGAGGGGAGCGCGGCGCCGTGCTGCTGCGGGAGCGCCCCAGCTCACCGCCCGACGCGCCGTCGGACGGCTCCGGCGGAGACGGGCGGGAGCGCGGTTCCCAGGAGGACAACCCCTTCGCCCCGCCCCCCGAGGGCACCCCGGACCGGCCCTGGCAGCCGCGCCGCCCGTCGGGCGACGACTCCCAGGACGGCGGCGAGGGCGACCGTGCGCCGTGGGGCAGCCAGTGGAGCGACCGGCAGCCCGGCCGCTCCCCCGACGGCTTCGGCGACCGCCCCCGCGGCGGGCCCGAGGGCCAGGGCCCCCAGGGCGGCCCGAACCTGCGCTGGGACCCGACGGACCCCTCCCAGCGCCGTGCGCGCTATGCCCTGCTGTCGGGCATGTGGGCCTTCTTCTTCGCGCTGTTCAGCTGGCCGTACGTGGCACTGCTGCTCGGCGCGCTCGCCCTCTACTGGGGCATCAGCGCGCTGCGCGCCAAGCCCCGCAGGTCCGACCCGGACTCCCCGGCCCCCGCCGAGCAGCCGGGCCGCCCCCAGACGACCGCCGCGGTCAGCGGCCTGGTCACGGCGTCCCTGGCGATCGCCCTGGTCGCCGCGTCCTTCGCGGCGCAGCTGGTCTACCGCGACTACTACACGTGCACCAACGACGCCCTCACCAACAAGGCCGAGCAGTCCTGCACGAAGCTGCTCCCGGAGGAGCTGCGGGGTCTGCTGGGCACGAAGGGCTGACGCGCTCCGGGCCCCGTCAGGCGCCATCAGACCCCCGAGCCGGGGTCGGAGGAACTGCGGAGGCTGCTGGGCACGAAAGACTGACGCGCTCCGGCCCCCGTCAGGTGCCGTCGGCCCCCCGAGCCGGGTCGGCGGGCAGGAAGTCGTAGGGCTCGTAGCCGGCGTCGTCGTCCTCGTCTCGCAGGCCGTACGGGACGTCGTCGTACTCGAAGGGGGCGTAGGGCAGGTCCGGGGTGCGTGGTGTCCCGGCCTCGTCCCACGACGAGGCGTCACGTCCGGTGCCCGGGGTGTCCTTGGCGTTCTCGGCAGCCCGGGCGCCTCCGGCTCCCCCGGCGATTCCGGCACTCTTGACGTTGTTGCTGCCCCAGACGGCTCCGGGTTCCCCGGCTACTCCCGACCCCTTGGCGGCCCAGGGGGCTCCGGCATCCCCGGCTGGTCCGGCGCCCTCGGCGCCCCAGGCGGCTCCGGAATCCCCGGCGGATCCAACGCCCCTGGCGGCCCCGGCATCCCAGGCGGCGCCGGATTGGTCAGCGGCTCCGGTCCTCTTGGTGCCCCGGGCAGCTCCGGCTCCGCCGGCTTTCCCGGCGGTGTCCGTACCCCCGGCGCCTGCTGCGCGTCCGGCCCGCTCCGTGCGGCCGGCGCGCCCCGTGCGTGCGGCGGACCCCGTGGTCCGGGTGGCTCTCCCGCGTGCGAACCAACCGCCCCGGCGGCGCGTCCTCCCGGCCTTGTGGGCGCCCTCGGCAGGCTCCTCACGCTGTCTGCCGATCGCCGGCTCCCCCTCGCGGGGTGACCGGCACCGCCAGATCCCCACCCCCACCGCCGTCGGGACCGCCACCAGCGTCAGCCACGCCAGGGTCGCGGCGCCCACCTGCCACCACACCGGCCCGAAACGGGCCAGTACGGAGACCCCGAGCGGCCCGCCCGCAAGCGCGGCGAGTCCTGCCAGCACGGCCGCGCACAGCAGGGCCGCCAGAGCGGCGGCACGGGCGCCGCGCCACGGTGACCAGCCGACACCCCGCCCACCGCCCGGCTTCGTCCCGCCCCGCCCTCCGGGAGCCGCACCCTTCACCACCGTCCGGCCCACCACCACCCCGGCGACCACCGGCACGGCCCCGGCCGCCCAGTGCACCCACGCCCCCTGCCCCGCCTCCGGCACCGCCGCCAGCAGCGGAAACGTCGGCAGGAACGGCGGCGGCGCCGAGGACAACGGCCCGACGACATGGCCGGCGCCGAGGACGAAGCCGGGGCCGAGGGCGTACGAGGCACCCCACACCGCCGCGTTCGGCACCAGGGCCGCGCACAGCAGCAGGACCGCGAACCGCCCCGACCACCCCTCGGTCAGCCGGAGCAACGAC
The DNA here is from genome assembly GCF_042671245.1 of Streptomyces sp. NPDC057099. Taxonomy (NCBI): domain Bacteria; kingdom Bacillati; phylum Actinomycetota; class Actinomycetes; order Kitasatosporales; family Streptomycetaceae; genus Streptomyces; species Streptomyces sp. NPDC057099. The sequence goes on along the minus strand of NZ_JBHUTX010000031.1, from coordinate 4,101 downwards.
GTCTGGGCCTCCGTGCCGTGCACCACCAGCGACACCGCCACCAGCAGCGCGCCGCCCCCGAGCAGCACCGCCACTCCGGCCGCCGCGGCCCGGGCGGCGACACCCGGGCGCCCGTCCGGGCCGTAGACCAGCGGCCGCAGGCCCGTCGGCAGTACTCGCAGCAGCCGCCGCAGCGGACCGCCCGGACGGCCGTACGCCGACCACACGCCCACCCCCGCCGCCACGGCGGCGAACAGCGGCACATACACCGCCGTCCACAGCCACGACGGCCGCAGCACACCGCCGGCGGCGAACAGCGCGGCGGGCAGGGCGACGGCCAGATAGCCGAGGACGACGCCCGTCCACGCCGTGCGGGCGGCGACCAGCGGCGGTCCGGCACTCTCGCAGTCCTCGACATCCTCGATGTCCTCGAAGTCGTCGGGGTCGTCGTCCCCGTCCCCCGCCCCGCCGTCCGTGGCGTCGCGTGCCGCCCGGAGCAGCAGCCACACGGGCAGCGCGATCAGGAGCAGCGGCGAGACGCCCACGGGGGCGGGGACACCGGAGAGCGTGTCGACACGGACCAGCTCGGCCCCGTGGGCCAGCAGCCACAGCGCCGCCGTGACGTGCAGCACGCCGCCGGGCCCGCTGTCGGGGTACGGCGAGGTGATCCACAGCATCATCACCAGCACGGCGAACCACGCGAGCCCCAGGCCCGCCGCCACCGCACCACTCACAAGGGCGTCGCCCAGTCCGGGCGAACGGTCCCGCACCCGGGTGAGCAGGAGCGCCGGCAGACGTCGGCGAGCGGTCATCTTGATCACGCCCGCCATGCTCCCAACGACACGCGCTTTCCCGTCGTAACAGGCGAACCACCGTTGTGTCGCTCAATATACGTTTATGTACTTTTCCGTACTGAGGGGCGCCCTGTGACACAGAGCCCTGCCCTCCCGCTCCCTCCGCCCAAGGAACGCCGACGCCTGCGCGAGGCCGCCTCGCTGACGCGGGCTCAGCTGGCTTCCCGGGTGGGCGTCACCAGCGAGACGGTGCGCGGATGGGAGACCGGCCGCGCGACACCGCGCGGCCGGAAGGGGGAGAAGTACGCACGGCTGCTGAACTCACTGGGTCCGGAGCGGGAGGTGACGGAGCCTCATACGAGCGTCGCCACGAGCGACCGGGGCCGGGCCTCCGCCCCGGGCAGGAGTGCCAGGAGCCGCCCGCCGGCCAGGGACCGGGACCGCCCCCGTCTCGCCGAGCGGGGCCGCGCCCCCGCCCCCGACCGCGGCCGCACCACCGCCCGCGTCACCCTCGCCGACCGCAACCGGGCCCCCGACCGTACGAAGCCCCACCGGCCGGACGACGCGACCTCCGCTCTGGACCCCGAACAGGCCTTCGACGCGCTGTACGCCTTCTGCGCACCCGCGCTGGTCCGGCAGACCTATCTGCTGACCGGGCGCCGCGAGCTGGCCCGGGAGTCCGTCGAGCGGGCGTTCCAGACCGCCTGGCAGCGCTGGCCCGAGGTGGCCCGAGACCGGGACCCGGCGGGCTGGGTGCGCGCGGTGTCGTACGAGTGCGCGCTCTCCCCGTGGCACCGGCTCCGCCCCCGCTACCGGCACCCCGAGCCACCGCCGCCCGACGCGTTCGACCGCGCGCTGATGGACACCCTGCTGAGGCTCCCGCCCTCGTACCGCCGCACCCTGCTGCTCTACGACGGTGTCGGTCTCGGCCTGCCGGAGACGGCGGCGGAGACGGAGGCGAGCACCCGCGGCGCCGTGAACCGGCTGGCGCACGCGCGCGAGGCGGTCGCCGAGCGGCTGCCGGAGCTGGCGGACCCGGAGGTCCTGCACTGGCGGCTGGTCGAACTCGCCTCCACCGAGCGGCTGCGCGCCGCCAAGCCGCTGGTGGTGCGGCAGGCCGGGGAACGCCGGGCCCGCCTCTGGACCCGGGCCGCCATCGCCTTCACGGCCCTGCTGATCGGGACCACGGTGCTGACCGTGCGTACGGCCCCGACGCGCTACGAGCCACCCGTACCGCCGGGCGCGACCGTCCAGGGCGTGCCGCCTCCGGTCGCGCCCGGACCGCTGTCGGAGTCGGAGCGGGACCTGCGGTCCAAGCTCCGCAAGGAGCAGCAGAAGGGGCCGGACCGGCTGATGCCGCAGCCGCGGTGAGCGGCCCTGGTGAAACGGCGGTGGGCCCGCCCCCCGTGCGGGGAGCGGGCCCACCTGTGAGCCGTGAGGCGCTGCTCAGCCGGCGAGGATGGCGCGGGCCAGCTTCGCCGTCTCGGTCGGGGTCTTGCCGACCTTGACGCCGGCGGCCTCGAGGGCCTCCTTCTTCGCGGCGGCCGTGCCGGAGGAGCCGGAGACGATGGCGCCGGCGTGGCCCATGGTCTTGCCCTCGGGCGCGGTGAAGCCCGCGACGTAGCCGACGACCGGCTTCTTCACGTTCTCCTTGATGAAGGCCGCGGCCCGCTCCTCGGCGTCGCCGCCGATCTCACCGATCATCACGATCAGGTCGGTGTCGGGGTCGGCCTCGAACGCGGCGAGCGCGTCGATGTGCGTCGTGCCGATGACCGGGTCGCCACCGATGCCGACGGCGGACGAGAAGCCGATGTCGCGCAGCTCGTACATCATCTGGTACGTCAGCGTGCCGGACTTCGAGACCAGACCGATGCGGCCCGGCTTCGTGATGTCGCCCGGGATGATGCCGGCGTTCGACTGGCCCGGGGTGATGAGACCGGGGCAGTTCGGGCCGATGATGCGGGTCTTGTTGCCCTGCGACACGGCGTAGGCGTAGAACGCGGCCGAGTCGTGGACGGCGATGCCCTCGGTGATGACGACCGCGAGCGGGATCTCGGCGTCGATGGCCTCGACGACGGCGGCCTTGGCGAAGGCCGGCGGCACGAAGAGGACGGATACGTTGGCACCCGTCTTCTCGATCGCCTCGGCGACCGAGCCGAAGACCGGGATGTCGTTGCCGTCGATGTCGACGGACGTGCCCGCCTTGCGGGGGTTCACGCCACCGACGATGTTCGTGCCGTCGGCCAGCATGAGCTTGGTGTGCTTCATGCCCGTGGCACCGGTCATGCCCTGGACGATGACCTTGCTGTCCTTGTTGAGGAAGATAGCCATGGCTGTTTAGTCCCTCGTCCCTTACTTCGCAGCCGCGAGCTCGGCGGCCTTGTCGGCCGCTCCGTCCATGGTGTCCACGCGCTGCACCAGCGGGTGGTTGGCATCGGAGAGGATCTTGCGGCCCAGCTCCGCGTTGTTGCCGTCCAGACGGACGACCAGGGGCTTGGTGACTTCCTCGCCCTTGTCCTTGAGCAGCTGCAGCGCCTGGACGATGCCGTTGGCGACCTCGTCGCAGGCGGTGATGCCACCGAAGACGTTGACGAAGACGGACTTGACGTCCGGGTCGCCGAGGATGATCTCCAGGCCGTTCGCCATGACGGCGGCGGAGGCGCCGCCACCGATGTCGAGGAAGTTGGCGGGCTTGACGCCACCGTGCGCCTCGCCGGCGTACGCGACGACGTCCAGGGTGCTCATGACGAGACCCGCGCCGTTGCCGATGATGCCGACCTCACCGTCGAGCTTGACGTAGTTGAGGTTCTTCTCCTTGGCGGCGGCCTCGAGCGGGTTGGCCGCGTCCTTGTCCTGGAGGGCCTCGTGCTCCGGCTGACGGAACTCGGCGTTCTCGTCGAGGGAGACCTTGCCGTCCAGGGCGATGACGTCACCGGAGGCGACCTTGGCCAGCGGGTTGACCTCGACCAGGAGGGCGTCCTCCTCGACGAAGGTCTTCCACAGGGTGACGAGGATGTTCGCGACCTTGTCGGCGACCTCGGCCGGGAAGTTCGCGGCCTCGACGATCTGGCGCGCGACCTCGGGGGTCACACCCACGTTGGCGTCGATCGGCGTCTTGGCGACGGCCTCGGGGCGGGTCTCCGCCACCTCCTCGATCTCCATGCCGCCCTCGACGGACGCGATGGAGAGGAAGGTGCGGTTGGCACGGTCCAGGAGGAAGGAGACGTAGTACTCCTCCAGGATCTCCGGAGCCGTCTCGGCGATCATCACCTTGTGGACCGTGTGGCCCTTGATGTCCATGCCGAGGATGTTGGTCGCGTGCTCGACC
>NZ_JBHUTX010000030.1:0-93742 GCF_042671245.1 Streptomyces sp. NPDC057099 | reverse complement strand
TACTGCAGGGGGGACCCTGTGGGAGAGTAGGACGCCGCCGAACAATCATTCAAAGGAAACCCCCGTATCTTCGGATACGGGGGTTTTCTGCGTTTAAGGGGCCCCTCGCGGGGGCCCTGAATGTCATAGGCGTCCGGCTGCCTTCAATGCCAAATACGCATCCGCCAGTGCCGGCGCGAGGTCGTCCGGTGTCGCGTCCACGACTGTGACGCCGTGACGGCGGAGTTGGTCTGCCGTGCGGTGGCGTTCGGATTGGGCCTGGGCTGCTGCTGCGGCCTCGTAGACGGCGTCGGTGTTCCCGCGTGCTCTGGCCATTTTGGTGATGTGCGGGTCCGCCACTGATGCCAGCAGGACGGTGTGGCGCTGGGTGAGCTGCGAGAGGACCGGGAGCAGGCCCTCTTCGATGGGAGCTGTGTCCAGCGTGGTGAGCAGGACGATCAGGGAGCGCCGGGGTGACGTACGGAGGGCGGTGGCGGTGAGGCCTCGGGCGTCCGTTTCGACGAGCTCCGGCTCGAGTGTGGCCATCGCGTTGACCAGGGACGGAAGGACGTCGGCTGCGGTACGGCCCTGGACGAGGGCGCGGACCCTGCGGTCGTAGGCGAGGAGGTCGACGCGGTCGCCGGCGCGGGAGGCGAGGGCTGCGAGGAGGAGAGCCGCGTCCATGGAGGCGTCGAGGCGGGGTGCGTCGCCCACGCGGCCTGCCGAGGTGCGGCCGGTGTCGAGGACCAGGAGGATGTGGCGGTCGCGTTCGGGACGCCAGGTGCGTACGGCGACCGTGGACTGGCGGGCTGTGGCGCGCCAGTCGATGGAGCGGGTGTCGTCGCCGGGGACGTACTCGCGGAGGCTGTCGAATTCGGTGCCCTCGCCGCGGGTGAGCACGCTGGTGCGGCCGTCCAGTTCGCGGAGGCGGGCCAGTTTCGAGGGCAGGTGCTTGCGGCTGGTGAACGGGGGCAGGACGCGAACCGTCCAGGGGACCTTGTGGGTGCCTTGGCGGGAGAAGAGGCCGAGGGGGCCGTAAGAACGGATGGTGACCCGGTCGGCTTGACGGTCGCCTCGGCGGGTGGGGCGGAGGAGGGTCGTCACGCGTCGGCGTTCGCCTGCGGGGACGGTGAGGCGGTGGCGGGAGGCCGGCGCTTCCGTGCCTGGCAGCCAGCTGCTCGGGGGCCAGGCGTCGCGCAGCTGGGCGCGGAGGGGGCGGCGGGACAGGTTGGTGATCGTGAGAGTCACGTCCGCGGTGTCTCCCAGGCGTACCGAGGTGTCTCCGGAGCGGGTCAGGCCCAGGCGTCGTACCGGGGCCGCCAGTGCGAAGTCGCAGGCGCAGGCCACGGCCAGGGGTGCGTTGACCGCCAGGATGCCCGTCCAGCTGGGTTCCCAGATGCCGACAGGGAGGGAGCCCAGGGCCGCGAGGAGGGCGGCGCGTCCGGTGAGTGCCATCAGCGGGGGACGGGGACGTGGGAGAGGATCGCGTTGATGACCGAGTCGGCTGTCACGCCTTCCATTTCGGCCTCCGGGCGGAGTTGTACGCGGTGGCGGAGGGTGGGCAGGGCCAGGGCCTTCACGTCGTCCGGGATGACGTAGTCGCGGCCTGTCAGCCAGGCCCAGGCGCGGGCGGTGGCCAGGAGGGCCGTGGCGCCTCGGGGGGAGACGCCGAGGGTGAGGGACGGCGACTCGCGGGTGGCGCGGCAGATGTCGACGACGTAGCCGGTGATCTCCGGGGAGATGGTCGTCTTGGCGACCGCCGCGCGGGCTGCCTCCAGGTCGGCGGGGCCCGCTACGGGGCGTACGCCGGCGGCGTGGAGGTCGCGTGGGTTGAAGCCCTCGGCGTGGCGGGTGAGGACGTCGATCTCGTCCTCGCGGGAGGGCAGGGGGATGGTGAGTTTGAGGAGGAAGCGGTCCAGCTGGGCTTCCGGGAGGGGGTAGGTGCCTTCGTACTCCACCGGGTTCTGGGTCGCCGCGACCAGGAACGGGTCGGGGAGGAGGCGGGGGGTGCCGTCGACCGTGACCTGGCGTTCCTCCATGGCTTCCAGGAGGGACGACTGGGTCTTGGGGGGCGTGCGGTTGATCTCGTCCGCGAGGAGGAGGTTGGTGAAGACCGGGCCGGGCTGGAAGGAGAACTCGGCGCTGCGGGTGTCGTAGACCAGGGAGCCGGTCACGTCGCTCGGCATGAGGTCGGGGGTGAACTGGACGCGCTTGGTGTCGAGTTCGAGGGCGGAGGCGAGGGCGCGGACCAGGAGGGTCTTGGCGACGCCGGGGACGCCTTCGAGGAGGACGTGGCCGCGGCAGAGCAGGGCGACGACGAGGCCGGTCACGGCGGGGTCCTGGCCGACCACGGCCTTGGCGATCTCGGCGCGCAGGGCCTCCAGGGCGGCTCGGGCGGTGCCCGCGTCCCCGGTCTGCCCGGCGTTGTCAGTGGTCGGGTCCATCATGGACGGCGTACCTCTCTTTCGAGGGCGTCGAGTCGGTCGGCGAGTGCGATGAGTGCTGCGTCGGTGCTGGGCGCTGGGCCGAAGAGGAGTGCGTGCAGGTCCTGGCCGTCGCCGTGGAGGTGGGCGGACAGGGCGGGGAGCAGGGCCTCGGGCGTGTGTGCCTGAGTGACGGGGACGCCGGTGAGGGGGGCGAGGCGGGTGCGGGTGGTGGAGCGAAGAGCGTTTGCCGCGCGGTCGCGGGCGTCGGCCTTGCGGTAGAGGCGGGCGCGGCCTTCGGCGGTTTCGGAGGCGCGGATCGCGACGGGGAGTTTTTCGGGCACGAGGGGGCCGAGTCGGCGTGCCCGCCACAGGGCGGCCAGGGCTGCGGCGATGAAGAGTTGCAGGGTGCCCCAGAGCCAGCCCGAGGGGAGCAGGTCGAAGAAGCCGCGTTCGTCGTCGGTGCCGGTGGCCGACGTGTCGGAGAGCGAGGGGAGGTACCAGACCAGATGGGGTCGGGAGCCGAGGAGCTGGAGGGCGAGCGAGGCGTTGCCCTGCTGGTCGAGGCGGTCGTTGAGGAGGATGTCGGGTGCGCCGAGGGCGACGGTGTCGCCGTTGCCGGTCGGGGCCGGGATGCGCAGCAGGGTGGCCAGGCGCTCGCTGGGGTAGCACTGGTCGGCGTCGAGGTGGGTGGTGGTGTAGCGGACGCCGCCTGTTTCTGCGGTGCCCGCGCGCTGGGCGGCGGGCAGGTCGCAGTCGGGGGCGAGCGTCGAGTCGAGGCTGGTGGCGGGGTCGGCGGTGACGCCGGGGGCGAGCCGTTCGACGGAGGCGCTGCCGGAGGCGACCAGGACGGTGCGGCCGCCGGAGTCGGCGAACGTCTTGTGCAGGCGGGACTGCTGACCTCGGGTCAGCAGGTCGGGGGTGGCGACCAGGAGGGTCGTGTCCGGGCCGGATGCGGCGGCTGCCTCGTCCAGGGTGGTCACCACCCGGGTGTCCACGCCCCGGTCGGCGAGGAGTTCGGCGACGGCGCGGCTGCCTTTGGGGTCGACGGAGCGCGGGTCGAGTTCGCCGTGCCGGGCGTCGGAGCGGATCACGGCGATGGCGATGGCTCCCGCGATGAGCACCACGAGGGCGAGCGCGATACCCCGCGTACGGGTCCATACCTGGCGGGCGGTGGGCGAGGCCGAGGTGGACGGGAGCGTGGCCTCGGTGGTCATTCGGCGGCTCCCTGGCGGGTGTGGGGGGCCGTGCTGTGGGCGCTGCTGGTGGTGAGCTGGGGCTTGGTGCGTTCCAGGTCGCGGTCGAGTTCGGCGATGCGGTGGTACGACTGCTCGGTCGCCGAGCGGCCGCCGTACGTCACGTCGTCGAAGTCGCGGGCGGCTGCGCGCAGTCGGTCGGTGTGGGCGGGCAGGGCCCGGCCGGCTTCGGCGGCGGCCTCGTCTGCGGTGCGGCCGGGGCGGACGTCGAGGAGTGCGCGTTCCTCCAGGGCGCGGACGAGGGCCCGCATGCGTTCCTGGACGGCCTGGTTCCAGTGGCTCTGGGCGGCGTGTGCCTCGGCGGCGGCGCGGTGGTCGGCGGCGCTGCGGGGGCGGTCGTCGAACAGGGCGGCGGACGAGGTGGGTTGGCGGCGCGGGGTGCCCAGGCGCCACCACAGGGCGCCCAGGACCGCGACGACGGCCAGGATGATGACGACCAGGCCGAGTGTGCCGCCGGGTGTCGCGGACGAGGCGGCGTTGAACAGTTTGCCGAGCCATTCCCAGAAGGCGTCGAGGGCGCGCTGGAACAGGCTGGGGTCGTTCTCGTGGTACATCCGCTTGGACAGCTCGCGTCGGGCCGCCTCGCGCGCGGGGTCGCGTGGGGTGGTGAGGGGCGGCTCGTCGGTGGAGCGCGCCGACGACAGTACGGAGGTGTCGCCGGCGTGCAGCAGCGTGCGTATGGCGGTGCGTGGCAGTGCCGTTGTGAGAGGTTCCCCCGCCCAGCTCACCGCATCAGCTCCCCGGGGTGGCGCCGGGGGCGTGGGAGCCGTAGTCCTGGACACCTGCGGCGCGGGCCAGTTCGAGGTCGAGGGCCTCGCGGCGGATGCGCTGGTCGATGTAGAGGAGCACGGTGACGCCCGCGGTGATCGGGAAGGTGATCATGGAGCCGATCACCGCGCCGATGCCGCTGACGATGAGGAACGTCCAGCCGAGGTCGGCGCCGCCGCTGTTGAGCCAGCCGGTGACGCCGTCGCCGCTGAGGGCCGCGGCGAGGAAGGTGAACGGGATGACGATGATCGAGGCGACGACGTTCGCGATGATCGTGGCGAGCAGCTGGATGCCGAAGATCCGCCACCAGGTGCCCTGGACCAGCTTCGCGGAGCGGCTCATGGCCTTCTTGATGCCCTGCTTCTCCAGCATCAGGGCGGGCGAGGCCAGGGAGAAGCGGATCATCAGCCAGAGGGCGACGATGCCGGCGCCGATGACGCCCAGGACGGTGAGGGCGACGCCCGCGCCGGTGCTCCCGGAGACGGTGACGAGGATGCCTGGCAGGGTGCCCACGGTGACGATGCCGGCGGTGATGAGCAGCAACAGGCAGATGAGGCCGAACAGTTTGAGGACCTGAGGGCGGGCGTCCCGCCAGGCCTCGCCGATGGTCACCGATGTGCCGAGTACGGCGCGGCTGGTGACGGTGGTGAGCAGTGCGGTCGCGATGACGGTGCCGACCAGGGAGATCACGAAGACGACGGTGGAGTTGAGCAGGGCGTCGCTCATGGCGCGGCTCAGCTCGCTGAGGGTGGCGCTCGGGTCGTTGAGGGCCTGGGCGCTGGAGTCGTCGAGGACGAGGCCCTGGAACAGGACGACGATGATCTCGGTGAGGACCGCGACGGTCAGGGAGATGCCCAGGACCGTGCGCCAGTAGGTGCGCATGGTGGAGACGGCGCCGTCGAGGATCTCGCCCACGCCGAGCGGGCGGAGCGGGATGATGCCGGGCTTGGCGGCGGGCGGGGGGCCGCCCCAGCCGCTTCCCCAGCCGCCGTAGGCGCCAGGGGCTCCGTATCCGCCGTATCCGCCGTATCCGCCCGGGGCCGCGGGGCCGCCAGGGCCGTATCCGGCCGGGCCGTGGCTGCCGGGGGGCTGGGTGCCCCAGCCCGGGCCGGGTGGCGGGGGCGGGGGAGCCTGGCCGGGGACGGTCGGGCCGCTGGGGGCGGACCACTGGGCGGGTGGCGGCTGGTCCTTGGACCACTGCGGGCCGGGGCCCTGCGGGGCCTGGCCCGGCTGGGCCGCTTGGCCGGGCTGGTCCGCGGGCTGTGCGGGGCCGGGGCGGTCGGTGGGCTCGGCAGTGCCGGACTGGTCCGGCTTCTGCCCGTCGGACGGGGCGGATCCGGGCGAGGCCCAGCCCGGAGTGTCGTTCATCGTCGCTCCTTCACGGTGCCCGTCCGCGGTCGCGGCGGCAGGTTGGCAGCCATCGTGCCATGGGGTGGTCTTGGAATGACCGGCCGCGGTATGGGCTGCGTACCTTCAATTGTCCGCTCTACAGGGGGCAGACTGACCGCATGGCTGATCAGTACGCGTACAGCGGCGATGACAAGCGGCCGACCGAGATCCCCGCGATCCGTTGGGAGGAGCCACCGGAAGGACCCGTTCTGGTCCTTCTCGACCAGACGAGGCTGCCGGCCGAGGAGGTCGAACTGGTCTGCACGGACGCGTCCGCGCTGGTGGAGGCGATCCGCTCGCTCTCCGTGCGCGGGGCGCCGTTGCTCGGTATCGCGGGGGCGTACGGGGTCGCGCTCGCCGCCGTGCGGGGCTTCGACGTGGACGAGGCCGCGGCCGCGCTGGCGAGTGCCCGGCCGACCGCGGTGAACCTGGCGCTCGGTGTGCGCCGGGCGCACTCGGCCCACGAGGCGGCGCTCGCCAAGGGCGGTGATGTCCGGCAGGCGGCCTCGGCGGCGCTGGCGGCGGCGCGGCAGTTGCACCGGGAGGACGCCGAGGCGAGTGCGCGGATGGCCGAGCACGGGCTGACGCTGCTGGACGAGCTGCTGCCCGGTGGCGGGCACCGGATCCTCACCCACTGCAACACCGGTTCGCTGGTGTCGGGCGGGGAGGGGACGGCGTTCGCGGTGGGGCTCGCGGCGCACCGGGCGGGGCGGCTGCGGCGGCTGTGGGTGGACGAGACGCGTCCGTTGTTGCAGGGCGCTCGGCTGACGGCGTACGAGGCGGCGCGCAGCGGGATGGCGTACACGCTGCTCACCGACAACGCGGCGGGGTCGCTGTTCGCCGCCGGGGAGGTGGACGCGGTGCTGATCGGGGCGGACCGCATCACGGCGGACGGTTCGGTGGCGAACAAGGTGGGGAGCTATCCGCTGGCGGTGCTCGCGCGGTATCACCATGTGCCGTTCATCGTGGTGGCGCCGGTGACGACGGTGGATCCGGACACCCCGGACGGGGCGTCGATCGAGGTCGAGCAGCGTCCCGGGCACGAGGTGACCGAGGTGGTGGCGCCGCAGGTGCCGGTCGCCGGTGCGCAGGAGGCGGGCGGCGGCATTCCCGTGGCGCCGCTGGGGACGCAGGCGTACAACCCGGCGTTCGACGTGACCCCGCCCGAGCTGGTGACGGCGATCGTCACGGAGGAGGGTGTGGTTTCGCCGGTGACGGCGGAGGCGCTCGCCGAGGTGTGTGCGCGGTCGCGGAGGGTGACGGCGGGCTGAGTCGGACGGCTGCCGGAGCGGGTGCGGGGCGGGCGGGCTCCGGCGGTCGCGACCCTCGCCCGTGTGCCCGAGGCCCGGGTCGGCGGGGCGGCGTAGAGATCAACTTTGGGTGGGCGAGGGCAGACAGTAGCGCTTGCTGCGACTATGGTCACTGGCCGGTGACCTACCTCACCACTGCCTTCGCCACTGTTATGAGAATGGGATGATGTCGTTTATGAAGGGACGAGTCCTTGTCGTCGACGACGACACCGCACTGGCCGAGATGCTCGGCATCGTGCTGCGTGGTGAGGGTTTTGAGCCGTCTTTCGTGGCCGACGGTGACAAGGCGCTGGCCGCTTTCCGTGAGGCCAAGCCCGATCTGGTGCTGCTGGACCTGATGCTGCCCGGTCGGGACGGCATCGAGGTGTGCCGTCTGATCAGGGCGGAGTCCGGGGTGCCGATCGTGATGCTCACGGCGAAGAGCGACACGGTCGACGTCGTGGTGGGCCTGGAGTCGGGTGCCGACGACTACATCGTGAAGCCGTTCAAGCCGAAGGAGCTGGTCGCCCGGATCCGGGCGCGGCTGCGGAGGTCGGAGGAGCCCGCTCCGGAGCAGCTCGCCATCGGTGACCTGGTCATCGACGTGGCCGGGCACTCCGTGAAGCGGGACGGGCAGTCGATCGCGCTGACGCCGCTGGAGTTCGACCTGCTGGTCGCGCTCGCGCGCAAGCCGTGGCAGGTGTTCACGCGCGAGGTGCTGCTGGAGCAGGTGTGGGGCTACCGGCACGCGGCGGACACGCGGCTGGTCAACGTGCATGTGCAGCGGCTGCGCTCCAAGGTCGAGAAGGACCCGGAGAAGCCGGAGATCGTGGTGACCGTCCGTGGCGTCGGGTACAAGGCAGGACCGAGCTGACATGTCCGGCGACAGTGCCGCTTCGGCGCCCGGACGGTCCGGGGCCCGCCCGGGGCGGCCTGTCGGGCGGAAGAAGGCGGGTTCCCGCTGGGGACGGTTCCTGGAGAGCGGGCTGCTGCTCCAGGGCGGGGTTCAGGGCAGTCCGGTCATCCGCCTGTTCATGCGGTGGGTGCGTCGGCCGCTGCTGCCCGTCATGCGGCTGTGGCGGCGCAACATCCAGCTCAAGGTCGTCGTCACGACGCTGCTGATGTCGCTGGGCGTGGTGCTGCTGCTGGGCTTCGTCGTCATCGGGCAGGTGCGCAACGGCCTGCTGGACGCCAAGGTGAAGGCGTCCCAGAGCCAGGCCACCGGCGGGTTCGCCGTGGCCAAGCAGCGGGCCGACGAGGCGGCGAGCGGAACCGGCGACGATGTCGCCACGGCGGACGGCCGTCCCGCGCAGAACGTCATCCAGTGGATGAGTGATCTGGTGTCCTCGCTGTCCAGTGGCGGTCAGGGCGCTTTTGACGTGGTCACGCTCCCGGCTTCCGACGCCGACGGGGCCGGCGGGCGCGGTCCGCGTGCCTCCGGTGAGGTGGACTGGAGCAAGAGTGTGCCCGCGGCGCTGCGGGAGCGGATCGGCAGCAGTACGACGGCCGCGCAGAGCTACAGCCGGGTCATCTACAACAACGACACCAAGGACTCCCAGCCCGCCCTTGTCATAGGCAAGCAGGTCAACGACCCGAACGGCGATCCGTACCAGCTCTACTACCTCTTCCCGCTGACTCAGGAGGAGAAGTCGCTGAGCCTGGTCAAGGGGACTCTGGCGACGGCCGGGCTGTTCGTCGTGGTGTTGCTCGGGGCCATTGCCTGGCTGGTGGTGCGCCAGGTCGTCACGCCGGTGCGGATGGCGGCGGGGATCGCCGAGCGGCTGTCGGCTGGGCGGCTTCAGGAACGTATGAAGGTCACCGGCGAGGACGACATCGCGCGGCTCGGCGAGGCCTTCAACAAGATGGCGCAGAACCTTCAGCTGAAGATCAGCCAGCTGGAGGACCTGTCGCGCATGCAGCGCCGGTTCGTGTCGGACGTGTCGCACGAGCTGCGTACGCCGCTGACGACCGTACGGATGGCGGCTGACGTCATCCATGAGGCGCGGGAGGACTTCGACCCGATCACCGCGCGGTCGGCGGAGTTGCTCGCCGACCAGCTGGACCGGTTCGAGTCGCTGCTCGCGGACCTGCTGGAGATCAGCCGGTTCGACGCGGGTGCCGCGGCGCTGGAGGCCGAGCCGATAGACCTCAGGGACGTCGTGCGGCGGGTGGTCAGCGGGGCCGAGCCGCTCGCGGAGCGCAAGGGCACGCAGATCCGGGTCTTCGGCGACCAACAGCCCGTCGTCGCCGAGGCCGACGCCCGGCGGGTGGAGCGCGTGCTGCGCAACCTCGTCGTGAACGCCGTCGAGCACGGTGAGGGCAGGGACGTCGTCGTCAAGCTCGCCGCGGCCGGCGGCGCGGTCGCCGTCGCGGTGCGGGACTACGGGGTCGGGCTGAAGCCGGGTGAGGCTACCCGGGTGTTCAGCCGCTTCTGGCGGGCCGATCCGGCACGCGCGCGTACCACGGGTGGTACGGGGCTGGGGCTGTCCATCGCCCTGGAGGACGCGCGGCTGCACGGCGGCTGGCTGCAGGCGTGGGGTGAGCCGGGCGGCGGCTCGCAGTTCCGGCTGACGCTGCCCAGGACCGCGGACGAGCCGCTGCGGGGCTCCCCGATACCGCTGGAGCCCAAGGACTCACGGCGCAACCGGGGGCTCGACGACGCGGGTCTGCCCAGCGGCGGCGGGGACGGCGAGAAGCGGGCGACCGTGCCCGCACAGCCGGCGGGCGGTCCGGTGCCGCCGGGGCCGACCCGCAACCCGATACCGCCGCGCGCGTCCACCGCGGCGCCCACGGCCGATCCGACGGCGCTGCCCGGCAACGGCGCGCGCGTGGTGCCGCGGCCCGCCTCGGGCACGCGGCGGCCGGACGGTCCGGGGGCAGGGGAGCAGTCGGCCCGTGGTGAGGGCCCGGCGGGCACGGCCGGTGCCGGCGGTGTGGGCGGTACGGCGGGGACGGCTCGTGACGAGGGCGCGGGTGGGACGGCCGGAACGGCTCGTGACGAGGGTGCGGGCGATTCGGCCGGAACTGCTCGTGACGGTGTCGGCGGCGGCTCTGCGGGGACGCCCCGGGAATCGGTCGGGAGCGGGCCGCGGGACAGGGACAACGGCTCCTCGGGCTCGGGCAGGGAAACCGAGCCGGGAGACGCGGACAGGCAAGGGGAGGCATCTCGTGGGCGCTGACCGCGAGGGGCGCGGTCGGCGTACGCCCGCGCGCGTGATGGCGTACGCCGCCGGTGGCGTGCTGGTGCTGGCGGGGTGTGCCTCGATGCCGGACAGCGGGGATCTGCGGGGCGTGGAGTCGACACCGCGCCAGGACACCCAGGTGCGGGTGTTCGCCGTGCCGCCGGGGGAGGACGCGCCGCCCTCGGAGATCGTGCAGGGCTTCCTGGAGGCGCTGACCAGCGACGATCCGCACTACAAGACCGCGCGCCAGTACCTGACCGGTGAGGCCGCGAAGACCTGGCGGCCGGAGCTGTCCACCACCGTGCTCACGGACGGGCCGGGTGCCAAGGCCGAGGGCGCCGGCGGCCGGGAGGACACCGGCGAGATCTCGTACACGCTGACCGGTACCAAGGTGGCCACCGTGGACGCGCAGCAGTCGTACGCGCCCGCGACCGGGGCGTACGGCAGGACCGTGCATCTGACGCAGGACGAGAAGAGCGGGCAGTGGCGGATCGACGCGCTGCCCCAGGGCGTCCTCATGGGCCAGTCGGACTTCCAGCGCAACTACATGTCCGTCAGCAAGTACTACTTCGCCTCCAACACCATGGCGGCCGGGGCGAACACGCAGCCCACGGCGGTCGCCGACCCCGTCTACATCCGCCGCCGCGTGGACCCCACGACGCAGATGGTGCGCTCCCTGCTCAACGGGCCCACCCGATGGCTCGGGCCCGTGGTCAGGTCGAGCGTCCCCACCGGTACGGCGCTGGCGAAGGACACCCGAGCACTGACGCCCGACGAGCGGAACAAGCTGACGGTCCCGCTCAACGGCAAGGCCGCGGGCATCGGCACCAACAGGTGCCAGGAGATGGCCGCCCAGACGCTCTTCACGCTGCGGAACCTCAGCCCCGCGGTGGACGAGGTCGAGCTGCGGGCCGGCGGGGCCGAGCTGTGCTCGCTCACGCAGGAAGCGGCCGATGCGGCGGCCTTCCGGACCTCGGCGCGCCACCCCGACTATCTGTACTTCGTCGATGACAAGGACCGGCTCGTACGGATCCCGGCCGGCAGCAGCGACACCAAGCCGGACACGGCGCCGGGGGCGCTGGGCGAGGGCGACACGGCGCTGCGGGCGGTGGCGGTGTCGCGCGACGAGCACACCGCGGCCGGTGTCGGCCTCGACGGCAAGTCGCTGTACGTGGGATCGCTGGTCTCGGGCGGTTCGCTGGGCGAGCCGGTGCTGCGCAGCCAGGGCCGGACCGAGGAGGACCGGCTGACTACGCCCAGCTGGGACACGGACGACGGCCTGTGGGTGGCCGACCGGGACCCGGACAACCCCCGGCTGCTGCTGTTCGAGGAGGGCAAGGGCGACCCGCTGGAGGTGCGCACACCGCACCTGGACGGGCGGATCCAGTCGGTGCGGGTGGCCGCCGACGGGGTGCGGATAGCGCTCGTCGTGGAGAAGGGCGGCAAGAAGACCCTGCTCATCGGGCTGATCGAGCGGGAGGAGAAGCCGGGCGAGAAGCCGGCCGTCAGGGTGGTCGAACTTCGCTCCGCGACGCCGGAGTTGGAGGAGGTCACGGCCATGTCGTGGGCCGGTGACAGCCGGCTCGTGGTGGTCGGGCGCGAGCACGGGGGCGTGGAGCAGATGCGGTACGTCCAGGTCGACGGCTCCACGCCGGACGTCCCGGCGCCCGCGGCCCTGACCGGCGTCAAGGAGGTCACCGCCGCCGAGGACGACCGGCTGCCGCTGGTGGCGTACTCGGTGGACGGGATCGTCCGGCTGCCGTCGGGCGCGCAGTGGCAGAAGGTGACGGAGGGGACTGCGCCGGTCTATCCGGGGTGAGCGCCGGTTCATAGCGCCGGTTGTCCGGGGTGAGGCGGCCCGGTGGGGCCGTGATGCGGCCCGGCGGAGACGTGAGGCGTCCTGGCGGGGCCGGTGAAGGCCGGCTGTCGCCCGGCTCGGTGTGTTGTCCACAGGGAGTTATCCACAGGGGTGGCCGGGTGCCCTCGCTGTTGGCACAGTGGTGGCCATGCGGGGCTGGTGGCGGGACCTCACCGACCTGGTGCTGCCGGGCGAGTGCGGGGGCTGTGGGGCGTCTCGTACGGTGCTGTGCGCGAAGTGCCGTGCGGTGCTGAGCGGAGCCGTGGCGCATCGGGTGCGGCCGGTGCCGGAGCCACCGGGACTGCCGGTGGTGCACGCGGCGGCACGGTACGCGGACGAGGTGCGGGCGACGCTGCTGGCCCACAAGGAACGGGGTGCTCTGGCGCTGGCCGGTCCGCTCGGGGCCGCTCTGGCGGGAGCGGTGCGGGCGGGGCTTCCAGAAGTGCGTCGTGGGCCCTTGCCCGGGGCCCGAGGGGCGTGGTCGCGGGGCATCGGGGCGCCTGTGCTGCTCGTGCCCGTTCCGTCCGGGCGGCGGGCCGTGCGGGCCCGGGGGCATGATCCGGCGCGGCGGATCGCGCTCGCGGCGGCGGGTGAGCTGCGGCGGAGCGGGGTGCCGGCCAGGGCGCTCGGCGTGCTGCGGCAGCGACGGGCCGTGGCGGACCAGTCGGGGCTCAACTCACGGCAGCGGCTGGACAATCTCGCGGGCGCGCTGGCGGTGGCGCCCGGTGGTGCCCGGCTGCTCTCCGAGGGTCTGGTCGTCCTCGTCGACGACGTGATGACCACGGGGGCGTCCCTGGCGGAAGCCGCGCGTGCCGTGCGGTCGACGGCGGGGCTGGTTTCGAACGCTGCGGGGATTGGGGCCGTGTACAGGGGAGAGACGTGGGAAAGCAGAGAAGAACAGAACGTCGGATCAACGCGAGAGAGGACGGGCCGATGGCCCGCCCGGCAGGGAATCAAGGGCGCGGGCGGCGCCGGCGGAGTCGTTGACGTGGTGTGTGCGGCTGTGGTCGCGGCACCGCCGGACTCTTTCGAAATAAACCGGAACTGACTGAGAACTTGCGTCGTTGCAGGTAACGAGAGGGCCTATTCACCTGAACGGAGGTACGCCGCAGTAGAGGGTGACGACATCCGTCCGGGCGAGATATGTTCGGTTGAGAGGGAAAGCCGCAGGCCACACCTCTCAAAACCGAATGCCGTGCTGCGGGTTTTTCTTCATCACTCGCGACGGTGGAGTGGAGATCTCGCTCATGGGGGAGGAGGTGGAAGTCACCGAGAGTCCGAGGTTCCGGGCCTCACCGGAACCTGGTGCAAAAGGGAGATGCTCCGCACCGAAGCGGAGTGATCCGGGAACGGAGTTCTGCGTGGACATCGTCGTCAAGGGCCGCAAGACCGAGGTGCCCGAGCGGTTCCGGAAGCACGTGGCCGAGAAGCTGAAGCTGGAGAAGATCCAGAAGCTCGATGGCAAGGTGATCAGCCTCGACGTCGAGGTGTCCAAGGAGCCGAACCCCCGGCAGGCCGACCGCTGTGACCGAGTGGAGATCACGCTCCGCTCCCGCGGTCCGGTGATCCGGGCGGAGGCAGCGGCGAGCGACCCGTACGCGGCGCTCGACCTGGCGGCGGAAAAGCTGGAAGCCCGGCTGCGCAGGCAGCACGACAAGCGGTTCTCGCGCCGTGGCTCGCGCCGGATCCCGGCCGCCGAGGTCGCCGATCACGTCCCGGGCGTGGCGACGCTCAACGGCAACGGCCTGGTGCCGACCCCGGAGGAAGAGCCGGCAGCCGTGCCCACGAAGAAGATCGGCTCACTGGAAGTACAGGGTGACGGCCCCATCGTCGTCCGCGAGAAGACCCACGTCGCAGCGCCCATGACCCTCGACCAGGCTCTCTACGAGATGGAGCTGGTCGGGCACGACTTCTACCTGTTCGTCGACTCCGAGACCAAGGAACCGAGTGTCGTCTACCGACGGCACGCCTACGACTACGGCGTGATCCACCTCAGCACGGACACGATGGTCACACAGGTGCACGCCCCCGACGCGGGTGGTGCGCTCGGCGGCTGACCGTGCCGGGTGACAGCGGAGCAGGTGCCCCTGGAGCGCGTGTGCGCCCCCAGGGGCACCCCTGTGCGACCACTGCGCGCCCCGCTCGGTCGTCCCGGTGCCGTCCGGGCATGAAATCATGGTGGCCACGACCCAACCGGTGGGTCGTTGCTCTGGGTTGGCGATGGCTCAGGACCACAGGCCGCAGCCTTCAGGGGGAGGAACGATGGCGGACAGCTTCGGACCGATGCGTGACAAGGATGCCGACGACGGCGTCGTCGCCATGGGCCCGGACACGGACTCTCCACGCAAGGAACCGATCAGAGTCCTTGTGGTGGACGACCACGCCCTGTTCCGCCGTGGCCTGGAGATCGTGCTCGCGGCCGAGGAGGACATCCAGGTCATCGGGGAGGCCGGTGACGGCGCCGAGGCCGTCGAGAAGGCCGCCGACCTGCTGCCCGACATCGTTCTGATGGACGTGCGGATGCCCAAGCGGGGCGGGATCGAGGCGTGCACCTCCATCAAGGAAGTCGCACCCAGCGCCAAGATCATCATGCTGACGATCAGCGATGAGGAAGCCGATCTCTACGACGCCATCAAGGCGGGTGCGACGGGCTATCTCCTCAAGGAGATCTCGACGGACGAGGTGGCCACGGCCATTCGCGCGGTGGCCGACGGGCAGTCGCAGATCAGCCCGTCCATGGCGTCGAAGCTGCTCACCGAGTTCAAGTCGATGATCCAGCGCACGGACGAGCGTCGGCTCGTGCCCGCGCCGCGGCTGACGGACCGCGAACTCGAAGTCCTCAAACTCGTCGCGACGGGGATGAACAACCGTGACATCGCCAAGGAGTTGTTCATCTCCGAGAACACCGTGAAGAACCATGTGCGCAACATCCTGGAGAAGCTGCAGCTGCACTCCAGGATGGAGGCGGTGGTGTACGCGATGCGGGAGAAGATCCTCGAGATTCGCTGACGGTCAGGCGGTCGTCCGGGCGAGTTCCCTCACGAGAGGCTCGCGCAGTTGTGGTGCGTCGACCCGCTCCACGCGGACGTCCGTGCAGTCCACCCAGGTCGCCGCCTCGGCCAGGGCCTGGGCGACGGCCGGGACCGCCTTCGGGCCGTCGAGCGTGACCTGCCGGGCCACCAGGGTGCCGCCCTCGCGGGCCGGGTCCACGCGGCCGACGAGCCGGCCGCCGGCCAGGACCGGCATCGCGAAGTAGCCGTACACGCGCTTCTGCTTGGGGACGTAGGCCTCCAGGCGGTGGGTGAAGCCGAAGATCCGCTCCGTGCGAGCCCGCTCCCAGATCAGGGAGTCGAAGGGCGACAGCAGAGTGGTGCGGTGGCGGCCGCGAGGGGGTGTCTCCAGGGCCGCGGGGTCGGCCCAGGCAGGCTTGCCCCAGCCCTCGACCGTGACCGGGACCAGGCCCGAGTCGGCGATCACCGCGTCGACCTGTTCGCCCCTGAGGCGGTGGTAGTCGGCGATGTCCGCGCGGGTGCCGACGCCGAGGGACTGGCCCGCCAGGCGGACCAGGCGGCGTACGCACTCGGTGTCGTCGAGTTCGTCGTGCAGGAGGGGGCCCGGGACGGCGCGCTCGGCGAGGTCGTAGAGGCGCTTCCAGCCGCGGCGCTCGACGCAGACCACCTCGCCGTACATCAGGGCGCGTTCGACGGCGACCTTCGTGCCGGACCAGTCCCACCAGTCGTTCGTCTTCTTCGCGCCGCCCAACTCCGTCGCGGTGAGGGGGCCTTCGGAGCGGAGCTGCTTGATGACCTGGTCGTAGACACCGTCCGGGAGGTCGTGGTTCCAGTGCGGGCGGTTGCGGTAGGCGCGGCGGCGGAAGGCGAAGTGGGGCCACTCCTCGATGGGGAGGATGCAGGCCGCGTGCGACCAGTACTCGAAGGCGTGAGTGTCCTTCCAGTAGGCGTTCTCGACTGTCTTCCGGCCTACCGCGCCCAGGCGGGCGTACGGGACGAGCTCGTGGGAGCGGGCCAGGACCGAGATGGTGTCGAGCTGTATCGCGCCCAGGTGGCGGAGGATGCCGCGGACGCCGGAGCGGCGGTCCGGGGCGCCGAGGAAGCCCTGGGCGCGGAGCGCCAGCCTTCGGGCTTCGTCTGCGGAGAGCGCTGTTGTGGGGCGCGGGGTGGTCATGGTTTTGCACGATAGGGGGTGGGACTGACAGTGGGGGGTGAGCTGGGGGTTTGCTCGGTGGTGCTGGGCCGTTGGTGCTGGGGCCGGGTGGTCCGCAGCCCGGCGGAGCGGGGTGCCGCTGCGCCCACCCGTGCCGCCCTCAGCGGCACGCATGCCCGCAGCTGAGCAGCTCAGCAGCTAGGACGGTGCCGGGAGGTACGGGGCCGTTGACGGGAGGCTCAGGTCTGAGGGGAGGAGGGAGCCTACCCAGGAGTCTCGGCGGGTTCCCTTGTTGTTGACGGCGGCGCGCAGGGTGCCCTCGACGGTGAAGCCGGAGCGTTCCGCCACGGCGCGGGAGGCGCGGTTGCCCACCTCGGCGCGCCATTCGACGCGGTCGAGCGCGGCGTGGACGAAGGCCCAGCGGCAGGCGGTGAGGACGGCCTCCGTGATGTAGCCGTTGGAGCGGTGCCGCTTCACGGCCCAGAAGCCGATCTCGCCGACGCCCAGGGCGCGCATGGTGATGCCGAGCATGCCGGCCAGTTCTCCGGAGTGGAGGAAGACGCCGAGAGTGAACATGGACCCGTCCGCCCAGCCGTCCGGGACCATCTGTTCCGTGAAGCCCTCGGCGTGCTCGCGCAGGTACGGCGAGGGGATCGTGGTCCAGCGCTGGATGTCGGGGTCCTGGCAGGCGTCGTACACCGCGTCGGTGTCCTGGGGGCCGACCGTGCGCAGCAGGAGGCGGTCCGTGGTGAGCGTGACGGGGTTCATCGGCCGATCCTCTCGGAGGCCGTCGCGGGTGTCATCTGTTTGCGGTGGGTGAGCGCCATATCACGCTTCGCTTAATTCGGTCGGGGGATGCGGCACTATCCGCGGCGCCCGGACGTTGTCCCCTTTGAAGAAGACGAATCAGAATTGAAGCAGCGCACGGTCGCCGTCACGGCAGGCCCTCCCGGCGCGGTGGGGTCCTCGCATACGATGGCCGTTGCTCAGTAAGTCAAGTGGTAACCGACCGTCCCAGGCCCGACCGGCAAGGAGACCAACCCCCGTGTCCGTCCTCTCGAAGATCATGCGTGCAGGCGAAGGCAAGATCCTGCGCAAGCTGCACCGCATCGCGGACCAGGTCAACTCCATCGAAGAGGACTTCGTCGACCTCTCCGACGCCGAGCTGCGCGCCCTCACGGATGAGTACAAGCAGCGCTACGCCGACGGCGAGACCCTGGACGACCTGCTTCCCGAGGCGTTCGCCACCGTCCGAGAGGCCGCCAAGCGCGTCCTCGGCCAGCGTCACTACGACGTGCAGATGATGGGCGGCGCCGCCCTGCACATGGGCTACGTGGCAGAGATGAAGACCGGTGAGGGCAAGACCCTCGTCGGCACGCTGCCGGCGTATCTGAACGCCCTGTCCGGCAAGGGCGTCCACATCATCACGGTCAACGACTATCTGGCTGAGCGCGACTCCGAGATGATGGGCCGTGTCCACCGGTTCCTGGGCCTCGAGGTCGGCTGCATCCTGGCCAACATGACGCCGGCTCAGCGCCGTGAGCAGTACGGCTCCGACATCACGTACGGCACGAACAACGAGTTCGGTTTCGACTACCTGCGCGACAACATGGCGTGGTCCCAGGACGAGCTCGTCCAGCGCGGCCACAACTTCGCCATCGTCGACGAGGTCGACTCCATCCTCATCGACGAGGCCCGTACGCCGCTGATCATCTCCGGCCCGGCCGACCAGGCCACCAAGTGGTACGGGGACTTCGCCAAGCTGGTGAAGCGACTCAAGCGCGGCGAGGCCGGCCAGCCGCTCAAGGGCATCGAGGAGACCGGCGACTACGACGTCGACGAGAAGAAGCGCACGGTCGCGATCCACGAGTCCGGGGTCAGCAAGGTCGAGGACTGGCTGGGCATCGACAACCTCTACGAGTCGGTGAACACGCCGCTGGTGGGCTACCTGAACAACGCCATCAAGGCGAAGGAGCTCTTCAAGAAGGACAAGGACTACGTCATCATCGACGACGAGGTCATGATCGTCGACGAGCACACCGGACGTATCCTCGCCGGCCGCCGCTACAACGAGGGCATGCACCAGGCGATCGAGGCGAAGGAAGGGGTGCCGATCAAGGACGAGAACCAGACGCTCGCCACGATCACGCTCCAGAACTTCTTCCGCCTCTACAAGCGCCACGACCACAACGAGAAGGAACAGCCCGGGCTGTGCGGCATGACCGGTACGGCCATGACCGAGGCCGCCGAGTTCCACCAGATCTACAAGCTCGGCGTGGTGCCGATCCCGACCAACCGGCCGATGGTCCGCAAGGACCAGTCGGACCTGATCTACCGGACCGAGGTCGCCAAGTTCGAGGCGGTCGTCGACGACATCGAGGAGAAGCACCGCAAGGGGCAGCCGATCCTCGTCGGCACCACCTCGGTCGAGAAGTCCGAGTACCTCTCGCAGCAGCTCAGCAAGCGCGGCATCCAGCACGAGGTGCTGAACGCCAAGCAGCACGACCGTGAGGCGACGATCGTCGCCCAGGCCGGCCGCAAGGGCTCCGTCACGGTGGCCACGAACATGGCCGGCCGTGGTACGGACATCAAGCTCGGCGGCAACCCCGAGGATCTCGCCGAGGCGGAGCTGCGCCAGCGCGGTCTCGACCCCGAGGAGCACATCGAGGAGTGGGCGCACGCCCTGCCCGAGGCGCTCAAGCGGGCCGAGAAGGCCGTCCACGCCGAGAAGGACGAGGTCGAGAAGCTCGGCGGGCTCTACGTGTTGGGCACCGAGCGCCACGAGTCGCGGCGGATCGACAACCAGCTGCGCGGTCGTTCCGGCCGTCAGGGAGACCCGGGCGAGTCCCGCTTCTACCTCTCGCTCGGCGACGACCTGATGCGGCTGTTCAAGGCCCAGATGGTCGAGCGCGTGATGTCGATGGCGAACGTCCCCGACGACGTGCCGATCGAGAACAAGATGGTCACGCGCGCGATCGCCTCCGCCCAGTCGCAGGTCGAGCAGCAGAACTTCGAGACCCGTAAGAACGTCCTGAAGTACGACGAGGTCCTCAACCGCCAGCGTGAGGTCATCTACGGCGAGCGGCGCCGCGTCCTGGAGGGCGAGGACCTGCACGAGCAGGTGCAGCACTTCATGGACGACACCATCGACGCCTACGTCGGGGCGGAGACGGCCGAGGGCTTCCCGGAGGACTGGGACCTCGACCGGCTGTGGGGTGCGTTCAAGCAGCTGTACCCGTCCAAGATCACGATCGAGGAGATGGAGGAGGCCGCCGGCGACCGGGCGGGCCTGACCGCCGAGTTCATCGGCGACTCCATCAAGGACGACATCCACGAGCAGTACGAGGAGCGTGAGGCGCAGCTCGGCTCCGAGATCATGCGTGAGCTGGAGCGCCGGGTCGTGCTGTCGGTCCTGGACCGCAAGTGGCGTGAGCACCTCTACGAGATGGACTACCTCCAGGAGGGCATCGGCCTGCGCGCGATGGCGCAGAAGGACCCGCTGGTCGAGTACCAGCGCGAGGGCTTCGACATGTTCACCGCCATGATGGAGGGCATCAAGGAGGAGTCCGTCGGCTACCTGTTCAACCTGGAGGTCCAGGTCGAGCAGCAGGTCGAGGAGGTCCCGGTCGAGGACACCAAGCCGGTGGCCGATCTGGAGAAGCAGGACGCGGTGCCGGCGCAGGCGGGCTCCCGGCCGGAGATCCGTGCCAAGGGGCTCGACGTCCCGCAGCGGCGCAACCTCCACTTCTCCGCGCCGACGGTCGACGGTGAGGGCGGCACCATCGAGGGCGACTTCACCGAGGACGGCGAGCCGGTGCGTTCCGAGTCCGACGGCCTCACGCGCGCGGAGCGCCGGAAGCAGGCGAAGGGCCGGGGGCGTCGTAAGAAGTGACGCCGGCTGCGGCACCGTAGCGGCTTGAAGGGCCGGACACCCGAGGGTGTCCGGCCCTTCGGCTTGGGGTGGCTCGGCCGGCGTGTCCCTCAGTCGGCCTCCGCCTGGGGCGGGCGGGGGCCGCCCAGTTCCACCGCCGTGCAGCGCCAGCGGAGGTCCTGGCCGAGTTCCAGACGGAAGGCCATGGCGCGGAGCCGGTCGCCGGCGCCGATGCGGGCGAAGGCCTCGATGGCGCCGGCGCGGGGTTCGAACCAGCCGATGTCCCGGATGACGGGGCGGGCGCCGCGGGTGCGCAGGGGGCCGCGTTCGGCGAGCCAGGCCAGTTCGTCGTAGGCGCGGCCCCGGGTGTGGCGGAGCATCGAGTGCACGGGGCGGCGGCCGCTGAGGACGCCGAGCAGGAGCTCGGCGAAGAGGTCGGTGGGGAGGAGTGGCTGGGGGATCGGGCGGCGGGGGCTCTGGGCCGGGACGCGGGGTGCGGTGTCCGTGGGGGTGCGGGGCGTCGGCCGGGGGGTTGCGCGGGTGCCGGTGCCGGTGCGGGGTGCGCGGGTGCGGGAGGGGGCTGGTGGGCGGTTGTCCGCGGGGCGGGTGCGGGCGGTCTTGGCGCGGCCGGGGGCCGGGGGACGGCCTCCGGCGGCCGTGGTACGGGTGCGGCCTCCGCCGGGGGTGCGGGGAGGGGCTGCGCCGCCGGGGGTGCGTGGCGCGGTGCCGCCGGGGGTGCGTGAGGCGGTGTCGCCGGGGGTGTGCGGGGTGGTGCTGCTGGGGGTTCGTGGCGCGGTGCTGCCGGGAGTGCGCGGGGCTGCGGCGCCGGGGGTGTGTGAGGCGGTGCTGCCGGGAGTGCGTGGAGCAGCGCTGCCGGGGGTGCGTGGAGCAGTGTCGCCGGGGGTGTGCGGGGTGGTGCTGATGGGGGTGCGTGGCGCGGTGCCGCCAGGGGTTCGCGGAGCGGTGCTGCCGGGGGTGTGTGAGGCGGTGCCGCCGGGCGTGCGGGGAGCCGTGCCGCCGGGAGTTCCCGGAGGGGTCTCGGCAGGGGTGTTCGGGGTGGTGCTGCCGGGAGTGCGCGAGGTGGTGCCGCCCGGGCCGCGGGGGGCGCTGTGGGTCGGGGGGTGGCCGGTCGGGTGGTGTTGTGCTCTGGTCATGACCTTGTGCATGGGGGTCCCCGTTTCGTGGGCCGGTGGGTACCGGTGAGTAACTTCTGGTTGGTGATCTTGTATGGGGCGGATGGGGGCAGGGGCAAGGGAAGGGGCCTCGGGCCGCGGGCGCCGGAATGTTCACCTATCCGGGTGATCCGGGGGGGTGAGGGGCCCGTCAGGGCGGGGGTGTGCCGGGTGAATTGCGGGCCCGGGGTGGACGCGTCCGGCGTCACGGGGCGGAACTCGAAAGGGGACCCCCGCACGTATCCTGGAGGCCCTCCGGGGCCTTCCCGGGCCCTCCGACCTGAACCGACCACGAAAGCGGCCAGCCATGCGTGTCTACGTGCCCCTGACCCTCCCCGGCCTCGCCGAGGCGTACAAGACGGGTGAGCTGGGAGCCGGGCCGTTCGTGGCGTACGCCGTGACGCCCGCGCTGCGTGAGTGGTACGTCTCCGACGACATCGAGGAACTGGAGTACGCGGCGCTGAACCGGGCCGCGCTGGCCTCGTTGCGGCTGCTGGCGATCGAGCCGGGGGTGCCGCGGCGCCGGGTCGTGGTGGCCGTGGACGTGCCCGACCGGGTCGCGAGTGTCGATCCCGACCGGGGGCTCGATCAGGAGGCGCTCGGAGAGGTACGGGTCTCGGGGGCCGTGGCGCTGGCCAGGGCGGCGTCCGTGCACGTCGACGCGGATGACGCGGAGGCCGATGTGACGGCGGCCGCCGCGGCGCTGGGGGCGGCGGACGCCGGGGACGACGACGCTCAGTTCGTCGTGGACGGCGCGGAGGATCACGAGCTGTTGTGGTTCGCCACGCAGGAGATTCCGAACCTGGTGGGGCAGGGGGACTGAGCGTCCGCGCCGGAGGTGCGTTGAGGCGCCGCTCTCTTGATTGTCAGTGGGGGCGGGTACGTTTTCAGGCATGGGGATGAAGACGGGCGCGCACATTGTCTGGGACTGGAACGGGACGCTGTTCCATGACATCGACGCGATCATCGGGGCGACGAACGCGGCCTTCGCCGAGCTGGGGCTGGATCCGCTGACGCTGGAGATGTACCGGGAGCTGTACTGCGTGCCGGTGCCGAAGTTCTACGAGCGGCTGCTGGGGCGGCTGCCGACCGAGGTCGAGTGGGAGCTCATGGATGAGATCTTCCACCGGTACTACACCCAGCACAGCGTGACGTGCGGGCTGACAGCCGGGGCCGTTGAGCTGCTGTCGGGGTGGCGGTCGGCGGGGCGCAGCCAGTCGATTCTGAGCATGTACGGGCACGAGGAGCTTGTGCCGCTGGTGCGGGGATTCGGGATCGAGCCGCACTTCATACGGGTGGACGGGCGGACCGGGCCGTCCGGGGGCAGCAAGGCCGAGCACATGGTGCGGCATCTCGCGTCGCTGGCGGGAGTGGAGCCGGGGCGGACCGTGGTGATCGGAGATGCGGCGGACGACGCGGTGGCCGCGCTGCATGTGGGGGCTCGGGCCGTGCTGTATACCGGCGGGTCGCACAGTCGGGTGAGTCTTGAAGCGGTGGGCGTGCCGGTGGTGGACACGCTGGAGGAGGCCGTCGCGGAGGCGGAGCGGCTCGCGGCCTGACCGGCCGGGTGGGTACGCGGCCGCGGTTCGCACTGTGCAGAACGTCAAACTTCCAGGCCTGGTTTTGTACACATACGGCTCATGACGGGGCCCCTGTAAGGAGCGATAGCCTTGGTGGCGTGATCAGCGCGATAGTTCGCGGGGACGTCGTCGTCCCTGCCCTGCGCCCGGAGTGCACGGACCACATCCGTGACCGGGCGGCGGTCGCTGGTCTTCGCGGGCGGTACGGGGCATCGATGACTCCCGGGACGCCGAGCACCACCGGGACCGAGGCGTCGCAGAGAGCAGCGTCACACCCGTCGGGCAGCTCAAAAATGGCTCAGACACCCCCGCTCCTCTCCTCTGGCGGCATAGCGTCGGAACAGACCGGATACCCCGTGTCACGGCGTGACGTCGTCAGCGCAGAGACCGTACTTCCTTCTACGTCACGCAACGGCGCGCGACAGGAGCCAGAGGACAATGCAGACCAAGCTGGACGAAGCCAAGGCCGAGTTGCTCGAGAGGGCCGCCCGGGTTGCTGAGAACAGCCCGGTCGGGGGGCACCTACCGACCGGGTCGACGGGCGAGGAGACCCCAGACGCCCAGGAAGCCCCGGACCGCGAGTCCCTGATCTCGTTCCTCCAGCGTTACTACCTGCACACGGCCCCGGAGGACCTTGCCGACCGCGACCCGGTCGATGTCTTCGGAGCCGCCGTATCCCACTACCGGCTGGCCGAGAACCGCCCCCAGGGCACGGCCAACGTGCGGGTCCACACGCCCACCGTGGAAGAGAACGGGTGGACGTGCAGCCACTCCGTCGTCGAGGTCGTCACCGACGACATGCCCTTCCTCGTCGACTCCGTCACCAATGAGCTGACACGGCAGGGACGCGGGATCCACGTCGTCATCCACCCGCAGTTCGTGGTGCGGCGCGATGTGACCGGCAAGCTCATCGAGGTGCTGCCCACGCCCGCGACCGGCGCCGGCGAGCTCCCGCACGACGCGCACGTCGAGTCCTGGATCCACGTGGAGACCGACCGCGAGACGGACCGGTCCGATCTGAAGCAGATCACCGCCGACCTGCTGCGCGTGCTGTCCGACGCCCGTGAGGCCGTCGAGGACTGGGGCAAGATGCGGGAGGCGGCGATCCGGCTGGCGGAGGGGCTGCCGGACGAGTCCATCCCCGGCGACCTGCCCGGCCCTCAGGTCGAGGAGGCCCGCGAGCTGCTGCGCTGGCTGGCCGACGACCACTTCACCTTCCTCGGCTACCGCGAGTACCAGCTGCGTGACGACGACTCCCTGGCCGCCGTCCCCGGCACCGGGCTCGGCATACTGCGCGCGGACCCGCACCACGCCGCCGAGGAGAGCCACCCGGTCAGCCCGTCGTTCGAGCGGCTGCCCGCCGACGCCCGGGCCAAGGCGCGCGAGCACAAGCTGCTCGTCCTGACCAAGGCGAACAGCAGGGCGACCGTGCACCGGCCGTCGTACCTGGACTACATCGGCGTCAAGAAGTTCGACGCCGACGGCAATGTCGTCGGCGAGCGGCGGTTCCTCGGGCTGTTCTCCTCCGCCGCCTACACCGAGTCCGTGCGCCGCGTGCCAGTCATCCGGCGCAAGGTCGAGGACGTCCTGGAGCGCGCCGGGTTCTCGCCCAACAGCCACGACGGACGCGACCTGCTCCAGATCCTGGAGACGTACCCGCGCGACGAGCTCTTCCAGACCCCCGTCGACGAGCTGCGGTCCATCGTCACCTCCGTGCTCTACCTCCAGGAGCGCCGGCGGCTGAGGCTCTACCTGCGCCAGGACGAGTACGGGCGCTACTACTCCGCCCTCGTCTACCTCCCGCGCGACCGCTACACCACGGCCGTGCGCCTCCGGATCATCGAGATCCTGAAGGAGGAACTGGGCGGCATCAGCGTCGACTTCACCGCCTGGAACACCGAGTCGATCCTCTCCCGGCTGCACTTCGTGGTCCGGGTCCCGCAGGGCACCGAGCTGCCGGAGCTGTCCGACGCCGACAAGGACCGCATCGAGGCCCGGCTGGTGGAGGCCGCCCGCTCCTGGGAGGACGCCTTCGCCGAGGCGCTCAACGCCGAGCTCGGCGAGGAGCGCGCGGCCGAACTGATGCGCCGGTACGCGCACGCCTTCCCCGAGGGCTACAAGGCCGACCACAGCCCGCGCGCCGCGGTCGCCGACCTCGTCCACCTCGAAGCGCTGAACGCCGAGGAGGGCAAGGACTTCGCGCTCAGCCTGTACGAGCCGGTGGGCGCCGCCCCCGATGAGCGCCGCTTCAAGATCTACCGCACGGGCGACGCCATCTCCCTCTCGGCCGTGCTGCCGGTCCTCAACCGGCTCGGCGTCGAGGTCGTGGACGAGCGGCCGTACGACCTGCGCTGCCCGGACCGCAGCGTGGCCTGGATCTACGACTTCGGCATGCGCGTGCCGCGCTCGCAGAACGGCAGCGGGGACTACCTCGGCGACGACGCCCGCGAGCGCTTCCAGGACGCCTTCGCCGCCACCTGGACCGGCAAGGCCGAGAACGACGGCTTCAACTCCCTCGTGCTGAGCGCCGGCCTCACCTGGCGCCAGGCGATGGTGCTGCGGGCGTACGCGAAGTACCTGCGCCAGGCGGCTTCGACGTTCAGCCAGGACTACATGGAGGACACCCTCCGCAACAACGTCCACACCACCCGACTGCTCGTCTCCCTGTTCGAGGCGCGGATGTCGCCGGACCGGCAGCGCGCGGGGCACGAGATCGTGGACGCGCTGCTGGAGGAGGTCGACGCGGCCCTCGACCAGGTCGCGAGTCTGGACGAGGACCGGATCCTGCGGTCCTTCCTCACGGTCATCAAGGCGACGCTGCGGACCAACTTCTTCCAGGAGGCGGCGGGCGGCAAGCCGCACGACTACGTCTCCATGAAGTTCGACCCACAGGCCATCCCCGACCTCCCGGCGCCGCGTCCGGCGTTCGAGATCTGGGTGTACTCGCCGCGGGTCGAGGGCGTGCACCTCAGGTTCGGCAAGGTCGCGCGCGGTGGTCTGCGCTGGTCCGACCGGCGTGAGGACTTCCGCACCGAGATCCTCGGCCTGGTCAAGGCGCAGATGGTGAAGAACACCGTCATCGTGCCCGTCGGCGCCAAGGGCGGCTTCGTCGCCAAGCAGCTGCCCGACCCGAGCGTCGACCGGGACGCGTGGCTGGCCGAGGGCGTCGCGAGCTACAAGACGTTCATCTCCGCGCTGCTCGACATCACCGACAACATGGTGGCCGGCGAGGTCGTGCCCCCGGCGGACGTCGTCCGGCACGACGAGGAGGACACCTACCTCGTCGTCGCCGCCGACAAGGGCACGGCGACCTTCTCCGACATCGCCAACGGGGTCGCCGAGAACTACAACTTCTGGCTCGGCGACGCCTTCGCCTCCGGCGGCTCCGCCGGCTACGACCACAAGGGCATGGGCATCACCGCCCGCGGCGCCTGGGAGTCCGTCAAGCGGCACTTCCGGGAGCTGGGCGTGGACACCCAGACCGAGGACTTCACGGTCGTCGGCATCGGCGACATGTCCGGTGACGTGTTCGGCAACGGCATGCTGCTCTCCGAGCACATCCGGCTGGTGGCCGCCTTCGACCACCGGCACATCTTCATCGACCCGAACCCGGACGCCGCCACCTCCTACGCCGAGCGCCGCCGCCTGTTCGAGCTGCCCCGCTCCAGCTGGGAGGACTACAACAAGGAGCTGCTGTCGGCCGGCGGCGGCATCTTCCCGCGTACGGCCAAGGCGATCCCGGTCAACGCGCACATCCGCGAGGCCCTCGGCATCGAGGCCAAGGTCACCAAGCTCACCCCGGCCGACCTGATGAAGGCGATTTTCCAGGCCCGGGTGGACCTGCTGTGGAACGGCGGCATCGGCACGTACGTCAAGTCCTCGGCCGAGTCGAACGCGGACGTCGGTGACAAGGCCAACGACGCCATCCGCGTCGACGGAAGGGACCTGCGCGTCAAGGTCGTCGGCGAGGGCGGCAACCTGGGCCTGACCCAGCTCGGCCGGATCGAGTTCGCGCTGCACGGCGGCCGGATCAACACCGACGCCATCGACAACAGCGCGGGCGTGGACACCTCCGACCACGAGGTGAACATCAAGATCCTGCTCAACGGCCTCGTCGCGGACGGCGACATGACCGTCAAGCAGCGCAACAAGCTGCTCGCCGAGATGACCGACGAGGTCGGCCGTCTGGTGCTGCGCAACAACTACGCGCAGAACACGGCGATCGCCAACGCCCTCGCCCAGTCCGGCTCCATGCTCCACGCCCAGCAGCGCTTCATGAAGCACCTGGTCAGGGAGGGCCACCTCAACCGGGCGCTGGAGTTCCTGCCCGCCGACCGGCAGATCCGCGAGCGGCTCGCCCAGGGCCAGGGACTGACCGGCCCGGAGACGGCCGTCCTCATGGCGTACACGAAGATCACGGTCGCCGAGGAGCTGCTGCACACCTCGCTGCCGGACGACCCGTACCTGAGCACGCTGCTGCACGCGTACTTCCCGACCGAGCTGCGCGAGCAGTTCCCCGAGCACCTCGTCAGCCACCCGCTGCGCCGCGAGATCACCACGACCGTCCTGGTCAACGACACGGTCAACACGGGTGGTACGACGTATCTGCACCGGCTGCGCGAGGAGACCGGGGCGTCGCTGGAGGAGATCGTGCGGGCGCAGACCGCGGCTCGGGCGATCTTCCGCCAGTCCCCGGTGTGGGACGGGGTCGAGGCGCTCGACAACAAGGTCGAGGCCGACGTCCAGACCCGCATCCGGCTGCACTCGCGCCGCCTGGTGGAGCGGGGCACGCGCTGGCTGCTCAACAACCGGCCGCAGCCGCTGGACCTCGCCGAGACGGTCGACTTCTTCGCCGACCGGGTCGAGCAGGTCTGGGGCCAGCTGCCGAATCTGCTGCGCGGCGCCGATCTGGAGTGGTACCAGAAGATCTTCGACGAGCTGACGGGCGTCGGCGTCCCGGACGAACTCGCCACCCGGGTGGCCGGTTTCTCCTCGGCCTTCCCGACGGTCGACATCGTCTCGGTCGCGGACCGCATGGACCGGGAGCCGCTGGACGTCGCCGAGGTCTACTACGACCTCGCCGACCGGCTGCGCATCACCCAGCTCATGGACCGCATCTCCGAGCTGCCCCGTGCCGACCGCTGGCAGTCCATGGCCCGAGCGGCGATCCGCGAGGACCTGTACGCGGCGCACTCGGCGCTGACCGCCGACATCCTGGCGGTGGGCAACGGCAGCTCGACGCCCGAGCAGCGCTACAAGGCGTGGGAGCAGAAGAACGCGGCGATCCTCGGCCGGGCCCGCACCACGCTGGAGGAGATCCAGGGCTCCGACGCGTTCGACCTCGCCAACCTGTCGGTGGCGATGCGCACGATGAGGACGCTGCTGCGGACGCATTCGTAGGGCGTATGTCCTCTTGGGCGCCCCGGGCCGTTGTCGGCCCGGGGCGCCTTGTTCTTGGTGAGCCTCAGGGCGGTTCGAGTGGAGGACTGACCGTTTCCGGCTGAGGCTTGTGCCGTGAGACCCGCCCGTGTCGCGCAGGCCGCCGCCGTGGTGGTCGCCGCGGCTGTCGTCGTGCTGATGCTCCTCGTGATCGTCCGGCTGCCCTGGGCCGGGGACCTCGGTGTGCACGCGGCGACCGTCCAGCGGCTGCGGCACAACCTCCTCGACCCCGGCAATCCGCTCGTCGACGCGGAAACGCCGAGTCCGTACTACTCGCCCTGGATGCTGGTGCTCGGCTGCGTCGCGCGGGTGAGTGATCTGTCGGTCTTCTGGGTGCTGAGGGTCGGGGCGTTCGTCGGGCTCGGGCTGCTGGTGACGGGGGTGTGGCGGTATGTGCGGACGCTGAGCGGCCGTGGTGCCGCGCCCGCGGTGGCCTTGCTGAGCCTGCTGTTCCTGTGGGGGACGGTGCTCTTCAACTGGAGCGGCTTCTACGGGCTCAACTCGCTCGCGCTGACGGTGTCGTATCCGAGCGTGTTCGCACTGGGGCTGACGTTTCACTTTTGGGCCTGGCTGGGGCGGGCGGTGCGGGAGGACGGGGGGTGGGGGGTGTGGCTCGGGCTGGGGGTGCTGTGGGCGGTGATCCTGCTGTGCCATCAGTTCACGGGGGTGGTGGCCTCGCTGGGGGCGGTCGCGACGGTGGTCGCCGCGCGGCCCGGGCGGGCGGTGTGGGGGCGGCTGGGGTGCGGGGTGGTGCTGGGGCTTGTGCTGCTGCTGGTGTGGCCGTACTACGACTTCTTCGCGCTGGTCGGGGGGTGGGGCGGGCTGGAGTCGGTGCATCGGCCGCTGTACGAGGACCTGTTCGGGCGGTACTGGCTGGTGTTGCTCGGGGTGGTGGCGCTGGGGGTGCGGTGGTGGCGGGACCGGTGGGATCCGCTGGTGCTGTTCTTCGTGCTGGGGGTTGTGGTGGTGGCGGTGGGTGGGGTGAGCGGGCAGTACGCGTGGGGGCGGGTGTTGCCGGCGGTGCTGATTCCGGCGCAGGTCGCTGTGGCGGTGGAGGTGGGGGAGGCCGGGCGGAGGGTGGTGCGGGTGGGGTGGGGGTGTGTGCTGGGAGTGGCGTTGGTTGTGGGGGCTTGGGCGCAGGTGGGGACGGTGGGGTATGTGGTGAGGCCGGGGGATCTGCCGGGGGCTCTGGCGGGGGTCGTCGCGGAGAAGTACCGGGAGCCGTGGGCGGGCTATCAGTGGATGACGCGGTGGGTGGAGTACGGGGATGTGGTGATGGCTCGGGAGGGGCGGCCGAGTGCGCAGATCCCGGCGTATGGGGCGTACACCGTGGCGCCCGGGTATCCCGACTTCTTCCTGCCGGATGAGGGGCGGCGGGAGGAGGCGGTGCGGAGGTATTTCGCGGTGGGGGTGTCTCAGGGGGAGCGGGGGGCGATTCTGCGGGAGTACGGGGTGCGGTGGGTGATGGATACGGGGGTGGTGGCTGGGCGGCCTGGGGTGGGGTTGGGGTTGGGGTTGCGAGAGGTGGGGCGGGGGCCTGGGGGGCAGGTGTTGTACGAGGTGGTGCGGTGAGGGAGTTGTTCTCATCCGTGTTCTGGTGTCGGGGTGTTGGTGCTGGGGGCGGGTGGGTGCGCAGCCCGGCGGAGCGGGGTGCCGCTGCGCCCACCCGTGCCGCCCCTAGCGGCACGCATGCCCGCAGCTAGGGCGGTACGGCGGGCCCGCAGCTCAGCGGGGCGGGTGCCTGCGGCTCAGTGGGGCCAGTGCCCGCGGTTCAGGGGGGCCGGTGTGCGCGGCTCAGCGGCACGATTGCCCGCAGCTCAGCGGGGCGGGTGCCTGCGGCTCAGCGGGCCCGGTGTCCGCGGCTCAGCGGCACGATTGCCCGCAGCTAGGGCGGCACGGCGGGCCTGCAGTTCGGCGGGAGCGGGCGGCCCGCAGCCCGGCATGGAGCGGGTGGCCCGTGGTTCAGTCGGCTCGGTTTACTTCAGGGCGCTTGCCACCAAGCGGGCTGCACGCTTTACCCGGGGGCGGGCCAGGCGGCGGACTGTGGGGCGGATGAGGGTTGCTGTGGCTCCTGTGGGTTCCCAGCGGGCCTGGAGGCGGCCGGGGGCGTGGCCTTCGGGTTCCAGGGTGAGGTGGTGGTGGGGGACGTGGGCGGTGAAGGCCGGGAAGGTCAGGGGGGCCAGGAGGAGGCCGGTGTGGGAGACGCCTTGGTGTTGCAGGCGGAGCAGGGGGTGGCGGACCCCGGAGAAGCCGTAGAAGGGGAGCAGCGCCGCTCCGAGGTCGAGGTGGGCGTGGCCCTCGAAGACGCCCGGGCGGACGGGGGAGAGGCGGAAGTGGGCGTGCAGGCGGTGGCCGCCGGGGGCGATGAGGAGCGTGGCGCGCCGGGGGCCCACGGGCAGGCGCAGGGCCGGGTCGTACGTGCGGATCGCGAGGTCGACGGAGGCGCCCGGGCCTCGGGTGATCTCCGTGATCTCGTGGCGGAACTGCGCGCTCGGGAAGGGCCGGGTCTCCAGATCCAGGTCTGAGATGTCCAGTTCGCGGCGGGCCCATTCGGAGGAGGGGATCCGGTCGCCCCAGTACGTGCGGCCTTCCGTGTCCGTGGTGATCTGCCGTGGCCCCACGCCGTGGCCCAGGCCCCGGGCCGCCAGCCGGGCCTCCGGCAGGCGGCGGTCGCGGATCAGCTGGAGGACGACGCGTTCGGCGCGCGGGAGGCGGGCGAACGCGCCGGGGGCGAGCGTGTCGAGGTACGGGGTGACCAGGTCCGCGAAGGACGCCAGCCACGCCTCGTCCCGGTAGGGCAGGTCACCGGCGTACATCCGGAAGTCGTGCTTGAGGAACTTGTGGTCCTTGTCCTCGCGCAGCGACTCGTGCCCGCTCTCGGCCAGGAACCCGTCGATGAGGTGCTGGACGTGAATACGGTCGCGGACGTTCTCCAGCTTGTGCCGCTGGTTCGATATCGACGCGGCCTCGGAGGCGGCGTAGGGGGCCACGTACCAGCGGTAGACCGGCTCCGGGACGATCGTGAAGCCGTTCGCGAGGCAGTACGCCTGCGCCGAGAACAGCTGGTCCTCGTAGTGGATGCCCTCGGGGAAGCGCAGGCCGTGCCGGTCGAGGAAGGCGCGGGCGTACATCTTGCTCGTCGCCAGGTGCTCGAAGAGCAGGCGCGGGTCGGCCGCGACACCGTCGAGGGTGCGGCGCTCGGCGACCAGGTGCGGCATCCACGTCGAGCGGCGGCCGTTGTCCACCCGGACCCGCTGCACCGCCCCCATCGCGAAGTCGATCTCGCGTTCGCGGTGCGCGGCGAGCAGCAGTGCGACGGCGTCGTCGGGGAGTTCGTCGTCGCTGTCGAGGAACATCAGGTACGGCGCGCGGGCGATGTCCAGGGCGCGGTTGCGCGGGACGCCGCAGCCGCCGCTGTTCCGCTCCAGGCGGAGATGGCGGACGCGGGGGTCCTGGGCCGCGAGACGCCGTGCCACCTCCGCGCTTCCGTCCGTGGAGTGGTCGTCGCTGATGATGATCTCGATGTTCGCGTGGGTCTGCCGGCGGACCGAGTCGACCGCGCGTGTGAGGCGTTCGGCGTCGTTGTAGACGATGACCGTCACGGTGACGTCGGGGGTGCTCATGCGGTCGCCTCCTGCGGGGTCGGGGCCGGGGTGCGTTCCTCGAGCGGCAGCACCGGCGGCAGGGAGCGTTCGTCCTGGCCGAGGAAGACCCGGCGTACGACGCGCTCGGCGGCGCGTCCGTCGTCGTACTCGCAGAACCGGCGCCGGAAGGCGGCCCGGGTCTTCGCCGCGCTCTCGTCTCGCCAGGCGTCGGTGGTGAGGATCTCCGTCAGTTCCTGCTGGGTGCGGGCGACCGGGCCCGGGGCCTGGTCCATCAGGTCGAAGTAGACGCCGCGGGTGGTGCGGTACGTCTCCCAGTCGTCGGCGTGGATCACGATCGGCCGGTCGAGGTTGGCGTAGTCGAACATGATCGAGGAGTAGTCCGTGACCAGGGCGTCCGCCGCCAGGCACAGGTCCTCGACCGGGTCGTAGGAGGAGACGTCGATGATCCGGCCCGTACGGCGCAGGTTGGTGAGCGGGGAGGCGGCGCCGCCGTAGAAGTAGTGGCCGCGCACGAGCAGGACCGTTTCCTCGCCGAGGCGGTCGGCGAGGGCGGCGAGGTCCAGGCGGGGGGTCCAGCCGGCCTCGTAGTCGCGGTGGGTCGGCGCGTAGAGGACGGCCCGGCGGCCCGGGTCGATGCCGAGGCGGTCGCGGACGGCGCGGATGTCGTCGGAGGTGGCCGTGTAGTAGACGTCGTTGCGCGGATAGCCGTGGTCGAGGGAGACGTAGTGCGAGGGGTACGCGCGCTCCCACATACGGGTGGTGTGGCTGTTGGCGGAGACGCTGTAGTCCCACTTGTCGATGCGCTCCAGCAGCGCCTTGAAGTCCAGGCCCTGCGCGGCGGCCGGGTACGCCATCTGGTCCAGGCCCATGCGCTTCAGCGGGGTGCCGTGGTGGGTCTGGACATGGATCGCGTCCGGCCGTTTGACCACCGCGCCCGGGAAGTTGACGTTGTTGACGAGGTACTTGGCGGTCGCCAGCACCTCCCAGTAGCGGCGGCTGCCGGGCACGACATGGTCGGTGCCGGGCGGCAGGAGGGCCTCGTTCTCCTGGGTGACCACCCACACCGGGTGGATCTGCGGGGCGAGTTCGGAGAGCTCGGCGGCGATCGCGGCGGGGTTGCAGGCGACGCCGCGGTTCCAGTAGGCCGCGAACACCGCGAGGTGGGGGTTCACGGGGCGGGCGAGGGCCCGGCGGTACTGGTGGTCGCGGAGCTTGGCACCGGCCTGGCGCTTGCGGGTCCGTACGGCCGACTTGGCGGTGCGGCGGGTGCGGTTGACGGCCTGGAAGGCCCGGTACCTGGCGTAGGCGCCCTCTTCGAGCAGGGAGCGGCGGACGCCTTCGAGACCGGCGGGGCGGCTGTAGCCCTCGGGGCGGCGGCGCAGGGCGGCCAGGGACGCCCGGCGGAAGAACTCCCGCGCGACCTCCTCCTCCATGCCGCCGCACGCGAAGACGCGCAGGCAGTCGCGGACCATGACGTCGTAGAGCACGGCGTGGGCGGCGGGGCGGCCCCGGGTGAGGTCGAGGAGGGACTCGTAGCGATCGACGAGGCCGTAGCGCTGTTCGGGAGTGACCGGGGGCAGGCTCGCGGGGCGCAGGGTGCGGTCCTCGTAGGCGACATGCGGCAGACAGGCGACGCGGTCGGCGAGCAACAGGGCGGCCAGGGCGGCGTGCGGCTCGTCGTCGGTGGTGAGCTGCTGCTCGTGCGCCCGCCAGAAGTCCGCGCGCAGGACGCGGGTGCCGAGCAGCGGGGTGAGGCGCAACAGGGGCGCGCAGACGTCGAGGGCGACATCGGCGCGGCCCGCCCGGGCCAGCAGGGAGCCGTTCGGGGAGGGCATGCCGGAGGTGTGCCAGGTGCTGCGGACATGGTCGAGGAGCAGGACGTCCACCTCGGCGGGCAGTTCGGCCACCCGCTCGGCGACCGTGCGCGGGGCGCCGGCGGGCAGGCCGTCCTTGGCGTGGACGAAGTGCAGCCAGCGTCCCGAGGCACGTGCCGCGCCCGCCGCCCGGGCCGCCGCGTCGCCCATGCCGTCCGGCACCGGCAGCACCTGGACGTCCGGGGTGTGCCGCTCGGCCGTCTCCCGGGCCCAGTCGCCGACCGCGGCCACGATCACCTCGGCGTCGGGGAGGGGATGCGCGGCGAGCGAGTCGAGGAGTTCCGTCAGATGGTCCTGAACGTTCGCCCCGTGGACGATGAGGCTGAGCTCGGCCATCGCGAGGGCTCCTTCACGCCGGTACGCCGTATGCGGTCATCGTGTCATCAATAAGACAAAACGGCCGACCGGAGTACGCCTCACGAGCGAACAGGAACCTTCGGCTTGGGCTTCGCGGACTTGTCCCCGGTGAACGCCTCGTACTCCTTGAGGACGTCCTCCGTCGGCCCGTCCATGAGCAGTTCGCCGCGCTCCAGCCACAGCACCCGGTCACAGGTGTCGCGGATCGACTTGTTGTTGTGGCTGACCAGGAACACCGTGCCCGCGTGCTTGCGCAGCTCGCGGATGCGCTGCTCGGAGCGCTTCTGGAAGGAGCGGTCGCCGGTGGCCAGCGCCTCGTCGATCAGCAGGACGTCGTGGTCCTTGGCGGCGGCGATGGAGAACCGCAGCCGCGCGGCCATGCCGGAGGAGTAGGTCCGCATCGGCAGGGTGATGAAGTCGCCCTTCTCGTTGATGCCGGAGAAGTCGACGATCTCCTCGTAGCGCTCCCTGATCTGCTCGCGGGACATGCCCATGGCCAGGCCGCCGAGGTGCACGTTGCGCTCGCCGGTCAGGTCGTTCATCAGGGCCGCGTTGACGCCGAGCAGGGAGGGCTGGCCGTGGGTGTAGATACGGCCGTTCTCCACGGGGAGGAGTCCGGCGACGGCCTTCAGCAGGGTCGACTTGCCGGAGCCGTTGGTGCCGATCAGGCCGATCGCCTCGCCCTTGTAGGCGACGAAGGACACGTTCCGCACGGCGTGCACCCGGCGGACACCGGCCGCCTTCTCGGTCTTCTTGCGGCGCACGATGCGGTTGAGGGCGGCGGTCGCGGAGCCGCGTCCGGCGCCGGTGCCGTTGACGCGGTAGACGATGTCGACGCCGTCGGCGACGACGGTGGGGATCTTCTCGTTCGGGTGCTCAGCCACGGCCGTACGTCTCCTCAGCCTTCCAGAAGTAGATGAAGCCGCCGACGCCGGCGACCAGGGCCCAGCCGACGGCGAGCGCCCACACATGGGCCGGGAGCTGGCTCGCGTGGAAGCTGTCGATCAGGGCGAAGCGCATCAGGTCGATGTAGATCGCGGCCGGGTTGGTCTCCAGCAGGATCGTCACGGCGCGCGGCAGGCTGTCCTTGTCGGCCAGCTTGTCGATGCTCCACATGACACCCGAGACATACATCCAGGTGCGCAGTACGAACGGCATCAGCTGGGCGATGTCCGGGGTCTTGGCGCCCATCCGGGCCATGACCATGGAGACGCCCGCGTTGAACGTGAACTGCAGGAACAACGCCGGCAGTGCCAGCAGCCAGGAGACGCCGACCGGCACGCCGAAGCAGAGCAGGATGACGACCAGGGCGCCCATCGAGAACAGCAGCTGCTGGAGCTGCTGGAGGCAGAACGACAGGGGTAGGGCGGCGCGGGGGAAGTGCAGGGCGCGCACCAGGCCGAGGTTGCCGGAGATGGCGCGGGTGCCCGCCATGATCGAGCTCTGCGTGAACGTCCAGATGAACACGCCCGTGACCAGGAACGGGATGTAGTCCGGCACGCCGTGCTTGGTGCCGAGCAGGACGCCGAAGATGAAGTAGTAGACCGCCGCGTTCAGCAGCGGGGTCATCACCTGCCAGACCTGGCCCAGCTTCGCCTGGCTGTACTGGGCGGTGAGCTTGGCGGTGGCGAACGCGGTGATGAAGTGGCGGCGGGCCCAGAGCTGTCGGACGTACGCGGGCAGGGAGGGCCGGGCGCCGCTGACCGCGAGGCCGTGGCGGGCGGCGAGGGTCGCGAGGTCGTCGGCGGGGGCCGGGGCCGGGGTCGGTGGCTGGGGCGGTGTGTCGAGGACCTGGCTCACATCCGCTGCTTTCGTTCGGGGGGAGGTCGAGGGAGGGGGTGGGAGGGGGTGGGACCCGGGGTCGTGTCGAGCGGGAAAGTGGGGTTTTTACCAGACTCTTCACGAATTCTTACGTCGGGACGGGACCGTATCGTCGCAACGTGAGCGTAGGCCTTTCGAGCGTCGGAACGCAACCGTTTCGTCGTGACGCCCCTATGCTGTCGGCATGACGACGAACGCGAACGCCGACGAGCCGCCGCAGCCGCGTCCGGAGCCACGTCCGCGCCGCCGGGCCCCCGCGGGGGCGGCCGTGCTGCGGGAGGACGTGACGGACGCGATCCGGGCGGCCGTGTTCGAGGAGCTCGCGGCCGTCGGCTACGCGCGGATGTCCATCGAGGGCATCGCGCGCCGGGCGGGGGTCGGGAAGACGGCGGTGTACCGCCGCTGGCGCTCGAAGCTGCACCTCGTGCTCGACATCGTCTCGGCGCTCGCCGTGCAGGGCCTGCCCGCGCCGGACACCGGCTCCCTGGAGGGCGACCTGCGGCTGCTGTACGAGGTGACGTCCCGCGCCCTGCGCCACCCCGTCGCCTCGCAGATCATCCCCGACCTCCAGGCCGAGGCGGCCCGCAACGCCGAGATCGCCGAGGCCCTCCAGAAGGCCCTGCGCGAGGGCCAGGACGGCGTCGCCACCGGCATCGTCACGGCGGCGGAACGCCGCGGCGAACTCCGCGAGGGCCTCGACCGCGACCTGGCCCTCGACCTGATCTCGGGCCCCCTGTACTGGCGCTCGGTGGTCATCCGCAGCCCGAAGCTCCCACAGGGGTACCTGGGCTCACTGGCCCGGGCCACGGCGGGGGCGCTGCGGGCGCTGTAGGGCTGGGGCCGGGTCCGGGTCGTCGCGCTGCCGGGGATCTGCCGGGGGTGTGGGCGGGGGCGCCGCATGCCGGGCTTGATCGGCGCCGGTGTCGGCCGACGGCCCGGTGGCGCTGATGGGTGGGGGTGCGCTCGGGCGCTCGGGCTCCGGGGTGTGGGGGTGGATGCCCCGGGGGCTTGTGAACCCCGTGCGGTGAGGGCAGTCGCCCAAGCCGCGCTGACCGCGCCCGGGCGGCTCGGTCCCCTGAGCGTGGGACGGAGGCCCGGGGCCTCGGGAACGCCGTGTGATGAGTGCGGTCGCCCCGGCCGCGCTGATGGGCGGGGGCGGGCCCGGGCGCTTGAGTCCGGGATGTGGGGGCGGAGGCCCAGGGGCTTGGGAACGTCGTGTGGTGAGTGCGGTCGCTCCGGCCGCGCTGATGGGCGGGGGTGTCCTCGGGCGCTATCGGGCCCCGGGGTGTGGGGCGGACACCCCCGGGGGGCTTGTGAACCCCGTGGCGGTGAGTGCGGTCGCTCCGGCCACGTTGATGGGCGGGTGCGCGGCCGGGCGCTCGGCCCCTGGGCGTGGCGCCGACGCCCCGGGGGCCTCGGGAACGCTGTGCGGTGAGTGCGGTCGCCCCCGCCGCGCTGATGGGTGGGGGCGTGCCCAGACGCTCGGGCTCTGGGGGCGGACGCCCCCAGGGGGCTTGGGAACCCCCTTCGGCGAGTGCGCGGTCGAACCGGCCGCGGCGACGAGCCGGACGCCGGTTCAGCGCCGCCTCGCCTCCGGGTGCTGCCGTACCCAGCCCTCCCACGCCGACGCGATCATGTCCTGGACATCGTGCCGGGCCTTCCAACCCAGTTCCGTGGCGGAGCGGTCGGCCGAGGCGACGACGCGGGGCGGGTCGCCGGGGCGGCGGGGGCAGATCGTGGGCGGGCGGTCGTAGCCGGTGATCGTGTTGATGCGGTCGATCATCTCGCGGACGGAGACGCCCTCGCCCCGGCCGATGTTGAGCGTGAGGTCGCGGCCGGGGGAGGAGCGCAGGGCCCGGGCCGCCGCGACATGGGCCTCGGCCAGGTCGACGACGTGGATGTAGTCGCGTACGCAGGTGCCGTCCGGGGTCGCGTAGTCGTCGCCGAAGACGCGCGGCGGGGCGCCCTCCGTGAGCTTCTCGAAGACCATGGGCACGAGGTTGTAGACCCCGGTGTCCGCGAGCTCCGGGCTCGCCGCGCCCGCCACGTTGAAGTAGCGCAGGCACGCGGTCGACAGGCCGCTCGCCCGGCCCGTCGCGCGGACCAGCCACTCACCGGCCAGCTTCGTCTCGCCGTAGGGCGACATCGGCACGCAGGGCGTCTCCTCCGTGACCAGGTCCACGTCCGGCATGCCGTACACCGCCGCCGAGGAGGAGAACACGAAGGACGGCACCTTCGCCGCCGTCACCGCGTCCAGCAGGATCCGCAGGCCCTCGACGTTCTCCCGGTAGTAGCGCAGCGGCTGCTCGACCGACTCTCCCACCTGCTTCTTCGCCGCGAGATGGACGACGCCGGTGACCGAGTGGTCCGCGAGGACGCGCGCGAGCCGCTCGCCGTCCAGCGTCGAGCCCACCACCAGCGGCACCCCCTCGGGCACCCGCCCGGCGATACCGGTGGACAGGTCGTCGTAGACCACGGCCCCTTCTCCCGCCGCGGTCATCGCCCGTACGACGTGCGCGCCGATGTAGCCGGCGCCGCCGGTGATCAACCAGGTCATGTGCGACCGTCCCCTCGTCAGCTGTCCCGTCGTCCACCCAGTGAAGCAGGCGCATCCTCGTGCTCGCGGCGCGCAGCGCCGCGGTATCGCTGCCCGTACCCGGCCGCTCCGCGGCCGGGTGTCGTCTCCCGCGGAGCGGGACGGTGTGCGGTGACGGGTTCACCCGGTCGGGTGATCAAGCGGGAACGTGCGGTGGGTGGTCGTACGTGTGTGTACGTTGAGTGATCGTGAAGCTGACCATGCAGGTGAGACTGCTGCCGACGCCCCAGCAGGCGGCGGCACTTGAGGCGACTCTGCGCGCCTGCAACGAGGCAGCCACCTGGGCCAGCGGTGTGGCGTTCGAGAAGGACGTAAAGCGGAACTTCGCGCTGCGTGAGCACACCTACGGCGAGATCAAGACGCGGTGGGGGCTGGGGGCGCAGGCCGCCCAGCACGTGATCAAGAAGACGTGTGATGCGTACGCCACGCTGAAGGCGAACCTGACGGCGGGGAATCTGGGCAGGCCCGGCTCGAAGCGGTACCAAAAGGCCACCGAGAAGCCGATCGTCTTCCGGCCGGAAGGGGCGCAGCCGTATGACGACCGGATGTTGTCCTGGCAGATCGCCGAGCGGCGGGTCTCGGTCTGGACCGTGGCCGGGCGCATCAAGGACGTGGCCTTCACTGCCTCTGCGGAGCAGCTGGCCACGCTGGCCCTGTACCGCAAGGGCGAGTCGGACTTGCTGTGCCGGGACGGCACGTGGTTCCTCCTGGCGACCTGCGAGGTCCCCGAGCCCGAGCCGAACACCGATCCGCACGACTTCCTCGGCGTCGACCTGGGCATCGTCAACATCGCCACCACCTCCGACGGCGAGATCATGGCCGGACGCGAGATCAACCGCGCCCGCACCAGGGAACGGACCCTGCGCGCCAAACTCCAGAAGAAGGACACACCCTCCGCCAAGCGCCGCCTGAACAAACGCAGGCGCAAGGAAGCGCGGCGGGCGAAGGACATCAACCACAAGATCGCGAAACATGTGGTGGCCGAGGCAGAACGCACCGGTCGCGGGATCGCCCTTGAAGATCTGACGGGCATCCGTGAGCGGGTACGGCTTCGAAAGCCCCAACGGGCCACCCACTCCAGCTGGGCCTTTGCCCAGCTGGGGCAGTTCATCGCGTACAAGGCCCGCAAGGCCGGTGTGCCGGTGGTGTACGTCGACCCGGCGTACACCTCCCGCACCTGCGCCGAATGCGGGCACATCGACAAGGCGAACCGGGTCTCCCAGGCTTGCTTCGCGTGCCGGAACTGCGGATTCGTTGATCACGCAGACCGCAATGGCTCCCGCAACATCCGCGCTCGTGCGTGGCAGTTGTGGCGACGCGGGGTCCCGTCAACGGCCCCCGCCCCACCACCGCGCCAGCGGGGCGGGGCCGGACGCGAACGCAGCATCACCGCCAGTGGTGCCCGTTGCGCAAGCCCGGCGCTTTAGCGCCGGGCAGTTGACTGAAGCAGGCGGCGCAGTCTCGCGCGTACGACGGACAGCACACCACGCACGCCGGGCGCCACCCGCAGCGCCAGCGCGCCGGAGTAGGTGGCGTACGGCTGCACGAGCACCACACCGTGCCGGGCGCTCGGCACGGCACTGCGGCGCAGCAGACCGGCGCCCGCGAGCGCGTGCGCCGTGACCTCGCGGCGCACACCGTCACGGAAGCGGACCCGAAGGCGCAGGTCCCAGGTGCCCGTACCGAGCGCGGCCAGCGCGGGCAGATCGAGGTCCGCCTCCGCCGACCAGCCGCCGGCGGCTTCCGCGAACCGGGTCGTGGCGCGGACGCTGACGTCCCCGTCGTCCCGGTGCCGCCACTCCGCCTCCACCGCCTCCGGTCCCGCCCGCGCCACCCGGCCGTACAGCTCGTGCAGGCGCAGCCGCAGCCGGGCACCCCGCGCCCGCGGCCGCAGCTCCGCGTCCACGGCGAGGGGCAGCGCACGCACCGGCCGGGTCAGCAGGGGCTCCAGGGAGACCTGCGGGAGGTCCTCCGACCAGACGGGCGTGCCGTCCGCGCCCCGGGCGTACGGCGGACACAGCCGGGCCGGACGCGCCGCCAGCTCCCGCAGCCGGGGCAGGTCGCGCGGCTCCGGGGAGGCCAAGACGACCCGCCCGGCCAGCCGGCCCGGAGCGGCCGGGTTGCGCGCCCAGTCGTCGGCGTCGTACTCCGCGAGATGCGCCC
Source organism: Streptomyces sp. NPDC057099 (assembly GCF_042671245.1). Lineage (NCBI taxonomy): Bacteria > Bacillati > Actinomycetota > Actinomycetes > Kitasatosporales > Streptomycetaceae > Streptomyces > Streptomyces sp. NPDC057099. Next base: position 52,956 of record NZ_JBHUTX010000030.1, on the reverse strand, counting down.
GCGTCAGCTCCCACCACGCGCGCCGGTAGGCGGCGTCGCGCAACCCCAGCTCGCGCACGTACATCCGCAGCTCGTGGTCGAGGAACTTGGCGCGTGCGGCCCGCGCGAGTTCCTTCTGCCCGGCGCCCAGCAGGATCTCGTACGCCTGCCGGCACGCCTCCGTCCGGGCCCGCCAGTTGTCGACGCCGGCCCGGTCCAGGGAGATCGACAGCCGCTCGGCGGACCGGCGTACGTGCCAGACGTACACCCGGTCGGGGATCAGGGCGATGCGCGGCGCCGCGGCCAGTACGCGCGCGGAGAAGACGACGTCCTCGTACGGGAAGCGGCCCTCGGGGAAGCGGATGCGGTGCTCGCGCAGGAAGTCGGTGCGGTAGAGCTTGTTGACGCAGAGCGTGTCGTGGACCAGGTGCGGGCGCTGCGCGGGGCGCGGGACCGCTGCGTGGAGCGCGTAGAGGCGCGCCTGCCAGGGCACTTCACGCCCCGACGGCAGCTCCCGGCGTACGCACAGACCGCCCGCGACCTCCGCGTGCGCTCCCGTCGCGGCCCCGAGCAGCGCGTCGACCGCGCCGGGCGGCAGGACGTCGTCGCTGTCCAGGAACATCACGTACGGCGATGTCACCGCGTCGAGCCCGGTGTTGCGCGGAGTGCCGCAGCCGCCGCTGTTGACCCGGCGGCGGATCACCCTGAGGCGTGGCTCCGACGCGGCGAGCCGTTCGAGGAGCTCGGCGCTGCCGTCCGCCGAGCAGTCGTCGACGGCCACGACCTCGCGCACGGCCGGGCCCTGCGCGAGCGCCGAGCGCACGGCGTCCGTCACATGGGCGGCGTCGTCGTAGCCGATGACCACGACGGCGACCTGGGGGCGAGGCCTGTCGGCCTCCACAGCGGCATTCATTACAAGGGATCGTAAGTCGGATGAATGCCGTGAAAGCGATAAAACGCCCTATGCGGCCACGGCTGTGACTACGACTGCCCGTCTCCCGGCACCCCGCCCGGCACCTCCGGCAGCGCCGCCGCGTCCAGCGCCGACGTGAGCTCGTCGAGGCGGGCCCGCAGGGCGCGGACCTCGGTGGTGTCGAAGCCGGTCGCGCCGGCGATCCGGCGCGGCACCTGGAGCGCCCGCGTCCGCAGCGCCGTGCCCTCCTCGGTCAGCCGCACCTCCACCGACCGCTCGTCGCGCGCGCTGCGCTCCCGGCGTACGAGACCGGCCGCCTCCAGCCGCTTGAGCAGCGGCGACAGGGTGCCGGAGTCGAGGCGCAGGTGCTCCCCGAGCTTCTTCACGGGCAGCTCGCCCTGCTCCCAGAGCACCAGCATCACCAGGTACTGCGGGTAGGTGAGCCCGAGGTCCTTGAGGATCACGCGGTACACGCCGTTGAAGGCGCGGGAGGCCGCGTGCAGGGAGAAGCAGATCTGCTGGTCCAGGCGGAGCCAGTCGTCGTCCGGCGTGTTCATGGCTCCAGGGTAGCTCGCACCCACCATTCAATTGCGCACAACTTAATTGTGTGCTCTAATCATGGCTGTCGGGCGGACCGGAAGCGGGCCCGCCGGCACCTGACGTGAGAGGGAAGGATTTCCATGGACGCGCTCTACACCGCTGTCGCCACCGCCACCCACGGCCGCGAGGGCCGTGCCGTCAGCTCCGACGGCACGCTGGACCTCGCGCTGGGCATGCCTCAGGCGCTGGGCGGCAACGGCCAGGGCACCAACCCGGAGCAGCTCTTCGCCGCCGGTTACGCCGCCTGCTTCGGCAGCGCCCTCGGCCTCGTCGGCCGTTCGGCCAAGGTCGACGTCAGCGACGCCGCCGTGACCGCCGAGGTCTCCATAGGCAAGCAGGGCGAGGGCTTCGGTCTCGCCGTCACGCTCCGCGTGGAACTGCCCGACAGCGTGGACGAGGCGACCGGCCGCAAGCTGGTCGAGCAGGCCCACCAGGTCTGCCCGTACTCCAACGCCACCCGCGGCAACATCGAGGTCGACCTCGTCATCGAGTAATCACCGGCACGTCACCCCCCGACCCGCGCCAGCACCTCCCCCGTCTCCTCGCTCCACGCCACCACCACGGCCTCCTCGGGCAGTGGGTGCCGGCGTGTGAGCAGCAGCCAGCGCACGTGTTGGCGGCGGACGACGGCGGCACGCCCGGCGCGGGTCGAACCGGGGGCCAGATAGGCCCGCACGTCGGCCGCCCGGCGCTCCCGCTCCCGCTCGTCCAGGGCCGGGTCGGGCCGCACGGGCGCGACGAGGTTCGGCCCGTACCCGGCGAGGGAGAGGCCGGCCCGGTACCCGTCGGTGATCACCACCTCGCCCGGCCCGATGTGCCGTGCCGCCCAGTCGTACGCCGGCCGGCGCACGGGCTGTGCGAACCCCACCGGGTCGACCGAGCGCGGCACGACCGCCCCGGCGTGCACGGTGACGAACCCGGCGCACACCCCGGCCGCCGCCGCCCCGCCCAGCACCTTCCGGGCCCGCCGCCAGGGCCGGGGAGCCGCCAGCTCCACCGCCAACGCGCACTGCGGCGGCAGCAGTACGGCCCACAGGGCCATGGCGTACGCGTGGTGCCCGCTCACCCAGCCGTACGCCACCAGCGGGCACTCCAGCAGGAACAGCAGCACCAGTGGGTCCCTCACCGACCTCCGGGCCCGCACCCACAGCGCGGGCAGGCCGAGCAGCGCCAGCCAGGAGTCGGCGAGCATCTCCTCGTACAGCCGCCGGTGCGGGTCGTCCATGCCGGGGTCGCCCACCGGCGCCAGGACGTCGTAGTACGGCCACGCCACCGCGACCGCCCCGCAGACGGCCCCGGCGAGCGCCCAGCGCGCCACGACCGGCCGGCGCCACCCGCGCTGCCGGGACGCCACGACCGCCACCGCGCCGATGAGCGCCGAGACGCCTGTGACGGAATGGGTGAGCAGGATCAGCCCGTACAGGCCGCCGAGCCCCGCGTACCCCGGCCGGCCGCCGAGTCCGCTCGGACCGACGAACCGCACGGGGGCGTCCGCACGCGCCCGCGTCGCCGTCCAGGCCCATGCCCAGAGCGTCAGCCCGATCGCGAGCGCGGACGGATAGCCCAGGTTCGTCGTCATCGGCATCAGCCCGAGCCGGCCGCTCCACAGGATCCGCGCCGTGCCCCACAGCAGCGTCATGAACAGCAGGGCCGGTACCGGCGCCCAGGGACGCGGGGTGAGGGTCCGGACGAAACGGCCGAGCCCCGTCAGCAGCACCAGCAGATGCACCGGCCCCGCGAGCTTCAGGACTCCCCAGCCGGACAGCCCCGTCAGCCGGGCCAAGGCGCCCTGCGCGACGGCGTACGGGCCGTAGTGCGGACTGCCCTCGCCCGGCAGGTCGGCCATGGGGTGGGCCGGATGGAGCAGATCGGCCCGGAGCCGCTCCACCACCGCCGCGTGCAGTCCGGCGTCGCAGCACAGCGGGACCCGCCAGTACGCCAGCGTCATCACCAGCCAGAACAGGGTGCCGAAGAGCTGGTACGGGGTGAGGTGCCCCACGCGGCCGCCGCGCAGCGCCGTCGCGCCGCGCACGGTCCGCCGGAGGAGGACCGAGGCGCTCACAGAAGTGGGGGCGGGCATGCGCCGAATGTTCCCGCCCCACGCATGCTCTGACCCCGGGTCACCTCATCGGGTCAGTCGCAGAGCGCCCTCTCCGCCGTCGCGGGCCAGCGCGCGAACCGGAACCCCGTCCGCTCGACGGACCCCGTCAGGTTCCGCCAGAACCGCTCGGCGGTGAGCGGCGCCCGCACCGACTCCTTCAGTTCGGCCAGTTCGCCGCAGTCCAGCGCGGCCCGGGCCGCCACGACCGTCTCCAGGGAGGACCCGGCCCGCAGCAGATCGCGCTCCGGCGGGTGCTGCACCGCCCACTCCGCGAAGACCCAGTGGTTGCGCAGGAACTTCTCGTGCCCGGGCCAGCTCCACCGCTCCAGCGCGAGATGCGCGCCGACGGGACTGGCCAGCCCCCAGGCGTCGTTGACGTAGGCGTCGAGCGGCGCCGCGGCTCCCGTGACGCCGAGATGACGGCCCACGATCACCACGTGGTACCGGGAGTCCGGCCGCATCGGCGTGGCGTGCAGCCGCCGCCCGGCGTCGAAGTACAGCAGCGTCGGCCCCGGCGCGCCCACGGCCCGTGCCAGCATGCCGCGCCCCTCCGGCAGGGCGGGCCAGTTGGCCACCCAGGTGGCGGTGCGCACCGGGTTGTGGTCGCCGAGGGCCTCCACGTCGGAGCTGCGCACATTGAAGGAACCGGGCGTGTCGCGCACGTCGAACGGCGTCCGAAGCGGGCTGACCGCAGCGCACAGCCACACCAGCAGCAGCGCGCTCGCGAGGCCGGTGAATCGGTTCGCCGGGACGACCAGCACCGGCAGGAGCAGCAGCAGAAGGGCGGGCAGGATCATGCGCGCGTGCATGTAGTCACCGCCGACGCGGATCACGTACGCGGACAGCAGCAGGCCCGCGGCCAGCGGAGCCAGCACCACCGCGAGCGAGGTCCGCCCGGGGGCGCGGTACCGCCGTTCCCGGCGCGTGCGGCGCACCAGCAGCACGGCCAGCGTGCCGAGCACGGGGACCACGGGCCACAGCCAGTACGGCCCGAGCGTCTCCTGTACGTATCCGGCGCCCCGGCTCCAGTCGCTGGCGCTCGCCTCCTTGGCGATGGCGGGCAGCGGCACCAGGATCCCGTAGTACCCCGCCCGGAAGACCTCGTAGGCCAGCGGCAGCGCTCCCGCCGAGGCCAGCATCGCGGCGGTGCCCCGCCGGGAGGGGCGCAGCACCCACCACTGCGCCGCCAGGAAACACGCCGTGACCACCGCGAGATCGGGCCGGACCAGCGGACCCAGCCCGAACACGAAGGCGGCCGCGTACACCGGCCGGGGCCGCTGGCCACGCCGGGTGCGCGTCAGCAGCCACCACGACAGGCCGGTCCAGAAGGCGCCCAGGCCGCTCTCCAGACCCGAGGTCATGTACGACCAGAACGGCGGCACGGCCGGCAGCACGCACACACCCGCCGGGAGCAGCAGCCTCGCGCCCCGGTGCAGCCGGCACGTGGCGTACAGGGCGAGCCCGAACCCGGCGGCGCTCAGCAGCAGCCCGAGCCCCACCGCGAGGAACGCGGGGTCCTCGCCGGTGACCCAGGCGGCGAGCGCGAGCAGCCACTGCCACAGGGTGCCGGTCGAACTCTCCGCCCGCTCTCCGACGTTGAACACGGGCCCGTTGCCCGCCAGGATCTGCCGGACCGGACGCAGATAGATCAGCCCGTCGTCGCAGATCCAGCGCCGCCGGTAGCCCAGCACGAACAGGGCCGCGGTGGGCACGGCGACCAGGGCCGCGTGCCACCAGTGCACCGGCCGCGGCCGCTGGGCGGCGGCCGGCGGCCGGGCCGAGGCGGCCCGCTGGCCGGGCAGGGACGGGACGGCCTCGGGGGTGGCGGGTGTTCTCATCGCTCGACCAGCGCCTCGGGCCTCGCTGCGGCACCCGCGGTCCGGCGGGCCGCGGGCAGCGGCGCACCGCCCCCTTCGCCCAGCATCAGCAGACGTACGACCCGCTCGGCGGCCCGCCCGTCCTCGAACTCGCAGTACCGCTCCCGGAAGCCCGCCCGCAGCCGCTCCGCCTCCCTGTCCTGCCAGGTGCCGGACGCGAACAGCCAGGCCAGCTCCCGGTAGGAGCGCGACACATGGCCCGGCGCGTCGGCGGTGATGTCGAAGTAGGCACCCCGGCTGGCCGCGAACGCGCCCCAGTCGTCGGCGTGGACCACGATCGGCCGGTCGAGGAGGGCGTAGTCGAACATCAGGGCCGAGTAGTCGGTGACCAGCGCGTCGGAGGCGAGCAGCACGTCCTCGACGTGCGGCTCGTCGGTCGCGTCCACGAGGACGCCCCGCCGGTGCAGCTCGGCCAGCCCCAGGCCGCGCGCCACGCCCCCGGCCAGCGAGGGGTGCAGCCGGACGACGAGGGTGTGGCCGGGGCCGAGATCCTCGGCGAACCGGGCCGGGTCGAACCGGTCGACATGGCCGCCCTTGCGGTAGTCGCGCCGGGTCGGCGCGTACAGCACGACGGTGTGACCGGCGGGGATGCCGAGCCGCTCGCGCACCTCCCGGCCCCGCTCGGGGTCCGCGCCGACCAGGACGTCGTTGCGCGGACTGCCGGTCCGCAGCGAGGCGAAGTGGCACGGGTAGGCCCGCTCCCAGGCCCGCTCCGCGTGCAGGCCCGCGACCAGGCTGTAGTCCCAGCGGTCGGCCCGGCGCAGCATCTGCGGCACATCGAAGCCGTGCCGGGCGCCCGGCTTGGTCAGCAGGTCGGCGCCCATGTACTTGAGCGGGGTGCCCTGGTGGGTGTGGATGTGGACGCTGCCGGGCCGCTTGGCCAGGGTGCCGGGCCAGTTGACGTTGTTCACCCAGTACGTGGCCCGTGCCATGACCTCGTGGTAGCGCCGCGAGCCCGGTGTCACATGGTCGATGCCGGGCGGCAGCGTGTCCACCGCGTCCTCCCGGACCACCCACACGCCCCGGATGTGCGGGGCGATCTCGCGGGCCTTGGAGTGGATCGCGGCCGGGTCGCCGGACACGCCCCGGTGGTGGGTCGCCGAGTAGACGGCGAGCTGCGGATCGAGGGGGCGCTTCGACTGAGCCGCGTACCAGGTGCGCAGAGCGGTCCCCGACGCCTTCCGCACCACCCGCCGCTTTCTGCCCAGGGCACTCGCGCGCAGGTCCCGCAGACGCCGCACCGCCGCGTACGACGCGTAGGGCGCCGACGCCAGCAGCCGCATCTCGACCCCGCGCCAGCCGTCCGGCTCCGGGAAGCCGCCCTCGGGGAGGTGACGGCGGTGGAAGGAGCGGATCTCGCGGTAGAAGTCGCCCCGGTCCGCGGGCCGCACCCGGTCCTCGCGGGCCAGCACGAACAGCATGTGGTCCAGTGCCCGCTCCAGCAGGAGCGGGCGCGCCCAGTCGAGGTCGGGGCGCTGCTCCAGGAACGCGAACAGGCCCTCGTACTGCGGGAAGATCTCGAAGTGCCGGCGCCCCGGCGTCCTGGTGATCGCGCCCTGCCTGCGCTGCCGGTACTCGACTCCGATCCGGCCCAGACAGGCGATACGGTCCGCCAGCACCATCGACCGGTAGGTGACCGGCGCGTCCTCGTACAGCCCCGCCGCGTACTCCAGGCCGTGCTCCTCGAGGAACGCGCGCCGGTAGGCCTTGTTCCAGGCGACCAGGAACAGCTTCAGGTACCGCGGGCTCTCCCGGATGCCGAACGTCTCCGTGCCCGCAGCGGCCAGCAGGTCCGCCGCCTCACTGCGCCCGCCCCGGCCCCACCAGTGGGTGCGCACATGGTCGAAGACCAGGATGTCCGGGTCGCCGGTCGTCTCGAGACGCGCGGCGACGGCGGCCAGCAGCCCTGGCGTGTAGCGGTCGTCGCTGTCGAGGAACAGGACGTAGTCGCCGGCCGCCCGCTCCCGCCCGGCGTTGCGGGCCCGGCCGAGGCCCACGTTCTCGGGCAGGTGCAGCACCCGCACCCGGGCGTCGCGGGCGGCGTACTCGTCGAGGATCGCGCCGCTGCCGTCGGGGGAGCGGTCGTCCACGGCGATGACCTCGAAGTCGCCGTACGACTGGGAGAGCACCGAGTCGAGACACTCGCGCAGGAAGCCCTGCACCTTGTAGACGGGGACGATGATGCTGAAGCGGGGCACTTCTTCGGTCAGCTCCTTACGAGGGTGGCGGCGGGGGCCGGGACGCGCTCCGCGAGCGGGATCACGGGCGGGATCGACTCGGGCGGCTCCCCCAGCAGCACCCGGCGTACGACGCGCTCGGCGGCCCGCCCGTCGTCGAACTGGCAGAAGCGCTCCCGGAACGCGGCACGCAGGGCCGTCGCCGACTCGTCCGTGTAACCGCCGTCGGTGAAGGCCGCCGCCAGCTCCTCGGGCGTACGGGCGACGCGGCCGGGCGGGCACTCCATCAGGTCGAAGTAGACGCCCCGGGTCTCCCGGTAGACGTCCCAGTCGTCGGCGTACACGACGATCGGGCGGTCCAGGTTGGCGTAGTCGAACATGATCGACGAGTAGTCGGTGATCAGCGCGTCGGCGGCCAGGCACACGTCCTCGGAGGACCGGTGCCCGGTGACGTCGATGATCCGGTCGCCGCCCCGGCCGGGCCCCCGGTCGTAGAAGTAGTGGGCGCGCAGCAGCACCACGTACTCGTCGCCGATCGCCTCGCAGAACTCGGCCAGGTCCAGGCCGGACGCGAAGCCGGTGGCCCAGTCGCGGTGCGTGGGGGCGTAGAGGATCGCCTTCTTGCCCTCGGGGACCCCGAGTTCCTTGCGGACACGGGCGACGTCCTCGGCGGACGCCGTGTAGTAGACGTCGTTGCGCGGATAGCCGTACTCGAGAATCTCGTGCGCTCCGGGGAACGCCTTCTCCCACATCTCGGTGGAGTGCCGGTTGGAGGTGAGGTTGTAGTCCCAGCGGTCCATCCGGGCCAGCAGCCTGGCGAAGCTCCCCGTCGCCGCGGCCACCACGGGATACGTCGCCTGGTCGGCGCCCATCGTCTTCAGCGGGGTCCCGTGCTGGGTCTGCAGATGCGTGCTGCCGGGGCGTTTGACCACGGCGTCCGCGAAGTTGGCGTTGTTGACCAGGTACCGGGCGCGGGCCAGCGCCTCCCAGTACTTCCGGCTGCCGATCACCGCGTACTCCACGTCCTTCGGCAGGGCGTCCACCGCGTCCGCCTCCACCAGGAACACCGAGCGCAGCTGCGGGGCGAGTACGCGGGCCTTGGCGTGGATCGCGGCCGGGTTGCAGGCGTAGCCGCGGCCCCAGTACGCGCAGTACACGGCGAGGTTCCGATCGAGGGGCAGGCGCAGGTTCGCCGCGTAGCGCAGGCGGGTGCGCAGCCCCCGGGGGCGCGGGAGCAGCGCGGCGGCCCGCAGCGCCCTCCGGTTGGCGGCGCGCAGGATGCGGAACGCCGGGTACGAACCGGCCGCCAGCAGCCGGTGCTGGACGCCGAGGCTGCCGCCGGGCGCCCGGTAGCCGGCCGGGCGGTGCCGCCGGTAGAGCGCGCCCGCCCGGCGGAAGAAGGCGCGGCGCCCGGACGGCAGCCGCCGGGGGTGGGCGGCCGTCTTCAGTACGGCGGCGAAGAGCTGGGTGAACAACGGCTCCAGCCGGTCCGCCGGCAGCCCCCGCTCTTCGGCCCGGGTCAGCACCAGCTCGGCCTGGTCGAGCAACTCGGCATGGTGCTCGCCCGGAAGGTTCAGCCGGTTGCCCTGCCGGCGCAGCAGATGCCGGACGACGACCGTGCGCAGGGCCGCCACCCGCTCCGCCCGCAGGGCGACCAGACCGCCGAACCCGATGTCGGTGAAGTGGCCCTCGGGGAAGGCGATGTCCCGCTCGGTGAGGAAGGTCCGGCGGTAGACCGCGCTCCATGCCGGGAGCGTCACGCCCGTCAGCTCCGGGGCCCGGTCGGGGGAGAAGACCCCGTCCGGTGTCCTGGCCAGCAGGGGCGCGGCCGGGTTGGCCGGCTCGCCCTCCCACCAGGGGGCACGCTCGTGCTCGACGTACAGCACGTCGACGTCGCCCACCGCGCTCAGCCGGGCGTCCAGCGCCGCCAGTGCCCCCGGGACCAGGACGTCGTCGCCGTCGAGGAACAGCACATGGCCGCCGACGGCCGCCCGCAGCCCGGTGTTGCGCGCCCCGGCCAGACCGGCCGACGGCGGGGAGTGCACCGGCGTCACCCGGGAGTCCCGCTCGGCGTACCCGGCGACGATGTCGGCCGCCGGCGCGTCGGGTGCGTCGCACACCGGGATCAGCTCGTAGTCGCCGAACGACTGGGCGAGGACCGAGTCCAGCGCCAGGGACAGCCGGCCCGCGACCCCATGGGACGGGACGACGATGCTGAAGCGGGGCATTCTGCTCTTTCTGCCGAGGGTCTACGGGGATCTTCGAGGGGCTTCGAGGCTCTTCAGAGGTGGTCGGTGACGTTCGGGGGACCGGCCGGCCGCGGCACCGTGGCGAGCGGCTCGCGCGCCAGCGAGGCCGCCGCCGACGGCACCGGACGGCGCTCGTCGAGCGGGACGACCGGCGGCAGCTCCGACTCGCCGAGAACGACACGGCGGACGACCCGCTCGGCGGCCCGTCCGTCGTCGTAGGTGCAGAAGCGCTCGCGGAACGCCGCGCGCAGCTGGGTCGAGCGGGAGCCCCGCCAGTGGCCGGTGGCGAAGATGTCGATCAGCTCGTCCTCGCCGCGCGCGAGGGCGCCCGGCGGGGCGGCGCGCAGGTCGAAGTAGGTGCCTCGGGCCGCCTCGTACGCCTCCCAGTCGTCGGCGTGGATCACGATCGGCCGGTCCAGGTTGGCATAGTCGAACATCAGCGACGAGTAGTCCGTGACCAGGGCGTCCGAGGCCAGGCAGAGCGACTCCACGCTCGGGTGGTCGCTGACGTCGACGACCCGGCCGCGGGTGGTGGCCAGCGGGGCGCCGTAGGCGTGGTGCGCGCGGGCCAGGACGACGAAGCGCGGGCCGAGGCGCCGCACGATCCGCTGGAGGTCGAGGGTGCGGTGCTGGGAGCGGCGGTAGTCGCGGTGGGTCGGCGCGTAGAGGATCGCCACCGTGCCCTCCGGGATGCCCAGCGAGGCGCGCAGCCGGGCCACGTCCGCCGGGGTCGCCGTCCGGAACACGTCGTTGCGCGGGTAGCCGTACTCCAGCGTGGTGTAGCGGCCGGGGTGGACGCGCTCCTGGGTCAGGGTGGTGTGGCGGTTGGCGGACAGCACGTAGTCCCACTGGTCGACGCCCTTGAGCAGCCGGGCGAAGTCCCTGCCGCGCGCCGCCGCCGGGCGTTCCTGGAGGTCCAGGCCGATGTGCCCCAGCGGGGTGCCCTGCCCGGTCTGGATCAGGACCTGGCCCCGGCGCTTGACCAGGCGGTCGTCGAAGTCGGTGTTGCTGACCAGGTACCGGGAACGGGCGAGCGCGGTCCAGTAGGCGGCCGTGCCGGGGACGAGACAGCGCGGGCCGGGCGGACTGGCGTGGTGGTGCTCGGGACGGGCGATCCATGCCGTGCGGATGTGCGGCGCGAGGCCGCGGATCGTGGATTCCAGCGCGCCCGGGTTGCAGCCGTGGCCGCGGCCGTCGTAGGCGGCGAAGACGGCACGGTCGGAGCGCACGGGGAGGCAGCGCTGGACGCCGTAGTGGACCCGGAGCGCGGCGGTTCGCAGACCGTGCAGGAGCTTGCCGGTGGTCCGGGCGGTGGCGCGGTGCAGGGCCGACGCCAGTTGCAGCGTGCGGTAGGTGCGGTGCAGGCCGAAGCGGATCAGGGTGTGGTGCACCCGGGCGCGCAGGGGGACGGGCGGGCCCGGGGTGCGGTAGCGGCGGTAGTGGGCGCGGGCCCGGCGCAGGAAGTGCGCCCGTGAGCCGCGCGGCAGCCGGTCCGGCCGGGAGTACACGATCGCCAAGTGGTTGATCATGCGGCGGAACAGCGCCGGCCGCCACCGGTTCAGTTCGGGGCGCTCGTCGAGATACGCGAACACCCGGTCGTACTGGTCGAAGACGTCGAAGTGCCGCTCGCTGGTGGTGCGCAGGATGCTGCCCATCCGCCGCTGCCGGTAGTGCACGCAGACGCGGTCGAGGGTCGCGATCGACTCGGCCGTCATCAGCACCGGGTACGTCCAGGGCGTGTCCTCGTAGTAGCCGGGCGGGAAGGCGAACCCCTTCTCCTCGACGAACTCCCGCCGGTAGGCCTTGTTCCAGGAGACCATCAGCAGCTTCAGCAGACCCGGCCGGTCCTCCAGGCGAAAGGGGGCCGGGCTCTCCTCGGAGAGCTGCAGGGCGGCCTGGTTGCGGACCGCCTCGCCCGTCCAGTACGTGCGCGCGTAGTCGAAGACCAGGACGTCCGGCTCGCCGGTCTCCTTCAGCCGGTCGGCGATGGAGCGCAGCGCGTCCGGCGTGAGGGTGTCGTCGCTGTCGAGGAACAGCAGGTAGTCGCCGCCGGCGTGCGCCACGCCGGCGTTGCGGGCGGGACCCAGGCCGACGTTCTCGGGCAGATGGACGGGCTGTACACGCGCGTCACGGGCGGCGAACTCGTCGATGATCGCGCCGCACCTGTCCGGCGAGCAGTCGTCGACGACGATCAGTTCCAGATCGGGACAGGACTGGGAGAGCACCGACTCCAGGCACTCGTGCAGGTACGCCTGAACCTGGTACGCGGGGACAATGACACTGAACCTGGGCAAGAGGCATCCATCGGTCGGCGCGGGCGTTCGGCCCGGGAACGGCCGGGAGGGCCACTTGGTTACGGCGGCTACGTCATCCGGGGGAATGTGGAAGGGGCGGACCGACACCGGTCCGCCCCTCCAACTCCCTTGCCGCTAAGGCTATTTGACCGCTCCGGCCATGACGCCGGACACGAACTGCCGCTGGAACGCGAAGAAGACGGCCAGCGGGACCACCATCGAGATGAACGCGCCGGGTGCCAGCACGTCGATGTTGTTGCCGAACTGCCTTACCTGCGTCTGGAGCGCGACCGTGATCGGCTGGCTCCCGGAGTCCGAGAAGATCAGCGCGACCAGCATGTCGTTCCACACCCACAGGAACTGGAAGATGCCGAGAGCGGCGATCGCCGGGCCGCCGAGCGGCAGCACGACACGGAAGAACAGCCGCAGTTCACCCGCCCCGTCCAGGCGTGCCGCCTCCAGCAGCTCCCTCGGGATCTCCGCGAAGAAGTTCCGCAGCAGGAACACCGCGAACGGCAGACCGAATCCGACGTGGAAGAGCACCACGCCGAGCACCGAGCCGAAGATGCCGATGGAGCCGAAGAGTTCGGCGATCGGGATCAGCGCGACCTGCACCGGTACGACCAGCAGGCCGACCACGGCCAGGAACCACCAGTCCCGGCCAGGGAAGTCCATCCACGCGAAGGCGTAACCCGCCAGCGAGCCGATGATCACCACCAGCAGGGTCGCCGGGACGGTGATCCACACCGTGTTCAGCAGGGAACCGGTGATGTCGTCGTTCTCCAGCAGCTTCGCGTAGCTGTCGAAGGTGATCTGCGAGGGCTCCGTGAACACCTTCCACCAGCCGCTCGCCGCGATGTCCTCCGGCGAGCGGAGACTGGCCAGCAGCAGACCGAGCGTCGGCACCAGCCAGAACAGGCCGACCAGGATGAGGAACACCCTCACCAGCCCACCGCTGACGCTCTCGGCGAGCCGGGACCCCAGCGACTGCTTCGCCTTCATCGCCGCACCTCCCGCCTCAGCCGACGCACGTTGAACCACATCACCGGGATCACGAGCAGCAGCAGGAACACCGAGATGGCGCTCGCGATACCGGGCTGGTCCTCGGAGAAGCCCTTGCGGTACAGCTCCAGGGCCAGGACGTTCGCGTCGTCCTGGGCGGAGCCGGGGGCGATGATGAAGACCAGGTCGAAGACCTTCAGCACATTGATCATCAGGGTGACGGTGACGACCGCGAGGACCGGCGCCAGCAGCGGCACCGTGACCCGTCTGAACACCTGCCACTCACTCGCCCCGTCGACCCGGGCGGCCTCCAGCAGCTCCCGGGGCACGCTCGCGAGCCCGGCCGCGATCAGCACCATCGCGAAGCCCGCCCACATCCAGATGTACGAGCCGATGACGGCCGGGGTGACCAGGGACGGGCCGAGCCAGTCCAGGCCGTTGTACGGCTCCTTGAAGTTGCTTGCCGGAAGCCTCAGTTGGGCCCCGTCCGCCGAGGCCGGCAGCGTGAAGGTGCCGTCGCCTGCCGCCGTCGCCGAGGCCACGGCCCTGCCGTCCTTCACCGCCTCGACCTTCATGCCGGCGTAGCCCAGTTCGGCCGCGTCGACCCCGCCCAGCGTGCCCACGCCCTTGCCCCGTGTGAAGTCCTGCCAGGTCGTACCGGTGATCTTGCCCGGCTCGGGCTTCGGCGCGACGGCGGCCTTCGCGCCGTCGGGCATCAGATCGGGCGCCACACCCACCAGGGGCAGCGAGACCGGCTCGCCCGCGCGGACGGGCGACTTGGTGATGAACGCGCCGCCGCCGGCCGGCTCCAGCGGCGACTCCCGGCCCGGGTGGGCCTTCGGGAACGCCGACGCCTGGGCGAACGTGTCGTGCACGCCCACCCACACCGCGTTCGCCACGCCCTTGTCCGGATCCTGGTCGTACACCAGGCGGAAGATGATGCCCGCCGCCAGCATCGAGATCGCCATCGGCATGAAGACGACCAGCTTGAACGCCGTACCCCAGCGCACCCGTTCGGTCAGCACCGCGAAGACCAGGCCGAGCGCCGTCGCGACCGTCGGCGCGAACACCACCCAGAACACGTTGTTCTTCAGCGCGGTGCGGATGCCCTCGTCGGTGAAGAGGGCCTTGTAGTTGTCTATCCCGGCGAAGCTCTCGCCGGGCTGGTCGTAGAAGCTCCGCACGACCGAGTACCCGATCGGGTACACCACGAGCGCGCCGAGCAGGACGAGCGCGGGCAGCAGGAACAGCGCCACGACGGTCCTGCGGGTGCCGGTCACGCTCTTGCGCGTCTTGGGAGCGGCAGGGGGCCCGTTGCCCCCTGCCGCCGTGGCCGACGTCATGACATCAGTCTCCGTAGGCCGCGGCCGCTGCGGCCTCCAGCTTCGCCTGGGTACCCGCGATGTCCTTCGGGCTCTTCAGGAAGTCCTGCAGGATCTTCCACTCGCCCTTGCCCGGTGTGCCGCCGAAGGCCTGCGGGGTCTGGTCGGACATGTCGAAGCGGAAGTCGTCGCCGGCGCCGATGAGCGCCTTGGCGATCTTCTGCTGCACCGCGTTCGGGTACGCGGAGTTCGGCACGTTCTTGTTCGGCGAGAGGTAGCCGCCCAGCTTGGCCTGGATCTGGGCCGCGTCGGGCGAGGCGAGCCAGGTGGCCAGGGCCTGCGCCCCCTTCGAGTCCTCCAGGATCACGGCCGCGTCGCCGCCCGAGACCACCGGCCCGTTGTCACCGACCGCCGGGAACGGGAACACCTTCGCGTCCGTGCCGACCTTCATGCTCGAGGGGATGTTGACCTGCGCGAAGTCGCCCGCGGCGACCATGGCGGCCTTGGGCTGGTCCCCGCCGGTGAAGACCTGGGTGACGGAGGCCGGGAAGTCGGTCTGCAACGCCCCGTTCGCCCCGCCCGCGATGTAGTCCGGCTTGCCCCAGACCTGCGCGAGCGTGGTCAGCGCGTCCTTCACGGACGGGTCCGTCCACTTGATCTCGTGCTGGGCCAACTGGTCGTACTTCTCCGGGCCCGCCTGGGAGAGGTAGACGTTCTCGAACCAGTCGGTCAGCGTCCAGCCCTCGGCGCCGCCGACGGAGAACGGGGTGACGCCGGAGTCGTAGACCGTCTGCGCGGTGTTGAGCAGATCCGGCCAGGTCTCGGGCTCGCTGGCCCCCGCGTTCTCGAAGACCTGGTTGTTGTACCAGATCAGGGACTTGTTGGCGGCCTTGTAGTAGACGCCGTACTGCTTGCCGCCCACCTTGCCGATGTCCTGCCAGCCCTGCGAGTAGTTCTCGCCGAGCTCCTTGAGGGCGTCGGCGCCCAGCGGCTTGGCCCAGCCCCGGTCGACGGCCTGCTTGATGGCGCCCGGCTGCGGCAGCATCACGACGTCCGGCGGCTGCCCGCCGGCCACCTTCGAGCCGATGAAGTTGACGATCGGGTCCTGGGCGGGCACGAACGTGACCTTGGCGCCCGTGCGCTTCTCGAACTCCGCCAGAACCTTCTTGAAGTTGGCCTGTTCGGTGCCGCTCCACACGGCGGCGATCTCCAGGCTCGTCCCGTCCAGCTTCGGCAGGGTGACGTTGTCGGCGGTCTCCTCGGCGGTGCCCTGGTTTCCACCGCCGCTGTCGCCGTCGCCTCCGCAGGCGGTGAGCGAGAGCGCGAGCGCTCCCGCGGCGACGGCGGCCGCGGCCTTGGCGGCTCTGCGGTGCTGGGGGGTCGCCTTGTCGTGCCTCGGCGACCAGCGTGTCCGGATGGTGCTGCTCGTCATGCGCATGACTGCCCCGTTCTTCGTTCCTCGTCGAACGTCGAGCGCGCTCCCGTGCGATCTGGTCTACGCCCGGGTGTGCGGGGGCGGCAAGATGGCGTCGGCTGTCGAGCGGGGGATCGTGACTCCCTCGTGACCAGGGGCTGAACCCTCTGTTCACGGGGCAGGGTCGGCTTCCGGCCAGTGCCATGTACGCGTGCCGGCGACTGCTACAGAAGGGACGGCACCTCTGCCGCCGAGACCTCCCTCGCCGCCCTTTCCAGCGCGCTGGCCAACAGTGCCAGGTCGGTCGGGCCGTTTCCGAGTTCCCGCACCGGGCGCCGGGCCGGAGGGTCACCCATGCGGTGCCATTCCAGCGGTACGACCGTGGGGCGCAGGGTCGCCGTCCGGGGGATACGGCCGGTGACCCGCCCGCCCTGCAGCGGTGTGACCCGCCCGTCCGCGCAGGTCAGGCTGCCCCGGCCGGGCGCGGGCTCGTCCGGACCCGGTGCCGGGGTGTCGAGCTTGACGCGCAGGGTGGCCCGGCGGGCCGGTTCCGTCTCCGCCGTACGGGGGCAGGGGCCGGAGGCCGTCACCAGGTGGACGCCCAGCCGCTCGCCCTCCCGGGCCACGGCCTCCAGCGCGCGCATCACCGAGCCGGCTGCGGGCCGCCCGGTCGAGCCGAGCGCGGGGGAGACCAGGGCGTCCAGATCGTCGACGACCACGACGAGCCGGGGCAGCGGCGACGCCGCCTCCGTCTGCCGCCGGGCCGCTCCGGGCCGTAGCCGCATGGTCGAGCTGGACGGGGAGTCGAGATCCCCGGCACCGGCCTCGGTCTGGGCGCCGCCCCGGGCCGTGGCCGTGCGCTGGGCGACCATACGGCCCGACAGCTCGCGACCGCTGTGCCACTCGGTGAAGTCCGAACGGCCCAGCAGCTCGGCGCGCCGCTTCAGCTCGGCGCTCAGGGACTGCGCGAACTCCCGCATGCGGACCGGGTCGTGGGCCGAGAGATGCGTGGTGACATGCGGTACGTCCGTACACACCCGCAGTCCCTCGCCGTGCCCGCCGCTCGAGCCCGCCGCGGGGCCGGGGCCGCCCCGGCCGTCGACCAGCACGATGCCCAGGCGGTCCGGCCGCTCGGCGGCGGCCAGGGACGCGACGACCGCCCGCAGCAGCTCGGTGCGGCCGCTGCCCGGCGGGCCCTCGATCAGCAGATGCGGTCCCTGGGCCGCGAGGTCCGCGCCGACCGGGCCGCGCGGCCCGGCGCCCAGCACCGCGCGCACCCGGCCGCCCAGCGCGTCCGCGTCGTCGGCCGCGTCCGCCCAACGTGCCATCAGCGACGCCGGGGTGGCCCGGGCCAGGCCCAGTTCGTCCAGCAGCCGGGCCGCCTGGGGCAGGGGCGCGGAGACGCGCGGCTGCCGCTCACTCGTCGCCGCGTCCGTCCGCAGGGGCGCCAGCGCCCGCGCGAAGCGCTCGGCCCAGGCGGGGGAGACGGCGTCGACGGTGGCGACGGTGCCGTGACCGGCCGGTGCGGAGCCCGCTCCGGCCCGGGCCACGCGCATCAGCCGCAGCGCCGTCGCCACGTCCCCGCTGAGCAGCGCGACCGCGCCGCACTGCCGGAACGTCGGCGACACCGCGCAGGCCGCCTCGTACGTCTCCGTCACCGGCGAGGCCGGGGAGGCGGCGGGCGTCTCGGCCAGACACACCACGTGGATACCGGCCCGCGGGCCCTCCGCCGCCAGCCGCGCCACGGCCTCGCGCAGATCGGCCCCGCCGGGGTCGCCGTCCACGACGAGCACGGTGAACGGGCCGGGGAAGGGGACGGCGTCCCTATCAGGACCGTCGTCGGGGGCCGGGTGGCCGGTGACGGGGTCGGTGCTCCCCGCCCCCGCCTCGGCCAACTGGTCCTCCAGGCGGCGGAGGAGCTCGTCGGCGCGGGCCGCGGCCTGTTCCCGGTCGTGGGCGAGGAGCAGCCGGCAGTCCTGGCCGTGCCCGGGCCGGACATGCGGCAGCCAGCCCAGCCAGGACCACTCGGCGGTGCGCTCCTCCAGCGGGCGGGAGCGGTCCGCGGCGATCAGGACGATCTCCAGCATGTCGGGGGAGTGCAGCGCGGTGAGCTGGGCCAGCAGGGCACGGGCCAGCCCGCCGAGCCGTGTCCGCGGTCCGGCCAGACCCAGCGCGCCGGCCTCGCGCAGCCCGGCGGTCACCGGCACCGCGGGCAGCAGGCCCGAGCCGTCCGGCACCGCCCGGTCGGCCGTGCCGAGACGCACCGCGAGCGCCTCCGGGTGACCCGGACCGCGCTCCCAGAGCCGGGGCCCGGGACCCAGTGCCGTCAGCAGCAGGGTGGCCGGATCCGGCCAGGTCTCCGGCACCGCCGGCGCGACGGCCGACCGCTCCGCCGCCCCGCCGGCCGGCTCGTCCTCGTACACCTCGCGCGGGTCCGGCCCCTGCTCCCCACGCCCTCCGGCCAGCCGCCGAGCCCAGGCCCCGATACCGCCCCGCCTGCGGGTCCCTTGGGGTATGTCGGTGCCGCGGAGGGGAGTGCCTTTACGTCCGCGCCCGGAGGGCTCGCCCGGGGTGCCGGCCGGGGTGTCCTGTCCGGGGTGAGCGTTTCGTCCGGCGTCAGGGTGTCCGGCCGGGGTGCCCTGCCCGGGGCCGCGATCGGGGCGAGCGTCTCGTCGTGCGTCGGGGTGTCCGGCCGGGGTGCCCCGACGCGGGCCGCCACCGGAGCGACCGTCCCGTCCCTGCCCGGCGTCCGAGGAGGCCGACCCGTCGACGGCTCCACCACGAGGCCCGGTGCCGAAGGCCCCACCGGTGCGGTCAGCCCCGCCACCGGCGTAAGCCCCGTCGTCGGCGCGGCCCCGACGGTCGGCGACCGCCCCGCCACCGCCGTGCGTCCCGCCCTCGGCGTATGCCCCGCCTCCGGGGTGTGTCCCGCCTCCGGGGTGTGTCCCGTCCTCGGCGCGTGCCCCACGGCCGGCGACTGCCCCGCCACCGCCGTGCGCCCCGCTACCGCCGTACGCCCCGCCACCGCAGTGCGCCCCGCCCCCGGCGACCTGTCCGCCCGGCGCCCCCGCTGCTCCGAAGCGCCCCGCATGGGTGTCGCCGTCGCCGAGGCCCGCCTGCGACGACGCGTCGTGCTGCCGGGAGGCGTGGGACGGGCCGTCGGGTGAGGCCATGGGCGACGAGCCGTCGGCGGCGCCGCGCTGCCGGGGCGGTCGGGCCACGCCGTCCGGAGAGGCCGGGCGCGTCCCTTCACGGGCGGAAGCACGCCCGGAGTCGTCGGGGAAGCCTGCCGAAGCCGTGCTTCCCGGGGCCCGTGAGACCCGCCGCCCACGCCCACCGGTGCCCGGCCTGGCCTGCTCGGCCCCCGGGTACGCCCCGAGCCCAACCGGCCCGGCCCCCTCCGCACCCCGGCTCTCCACCCGGGGCGCCCCGCCCTGCCCCGGCACCACGCCCGGGTCGCCCGAGCCCTGCCCGGTCGCGCCGGGCGTGCCCCAACCCGCCGAGCCGTAGGCATGCCGCGTAGGACCGGAAGGCCCGGCCGGCGTCGGGTTCGTCGCGTGCGGGCGGGCCGCCGAGCCGTCGTCCCCGGCAGGGTCCGGCACGCGCACGTGGCCCTCCCCGTCCGGCGTGGTACCGACCCGGGCGCCCGGTCCTCCGGCGGGAGCCAGCCGCAGGGCCGACTCGCCGATCCGCAGCAGCGCCCCGGGGGCGAACCGGACCGCGCGGCCGCTCACCGGCCTGCCGTCCAGCGTCGTGCCGTTCGTGGAGTCCAGGTCGGCGACCGCGACGCGGCCGTCGGCGCCCACGGTCACCGTGCAGTGCAGCCGCGAGACGTCCGGGTCGTCGAGGGGCACGTCGGCGTCGGCGGAGCGGCCGATGCGGATCTCGCCGCCGTGCAGCAGATGGACGCCGCCGGCGTCGGGGCCGGCGACCACCTGGAGCTGGGCCGGGGCGTCGTCCAGCTCGGGGTGCGGCTCCGGCTCGCCCGGCGCGCCCACGGACAGCACCGCGCCGTCGGTCAGCGGGGGCTCGCCGAGCGTGCAGCGCTGGGCGTCGAGCCGCTGCTCCCCGGCGTACAGCACCACCGTGCCCGAGCCGTCGCCGCCGGAGACCACCTGGGCGAGCCCCGAGGCCACCGCCGCGAGCGCCGTACCGGCGGGCGCCGTCACCAGCACGTCGCTGCGTGGGGCACGGCCCTGCGCCGGCGCCGACGGGCCCAGCGGGTCTACGACGGTCAGCCGGATCTGCATCGCCGTCAGCGGTCCCTTCTGCCCGGGCGCGGAGTCCCCCACCCCGCCCCAGCACGTCGGCCAATACTGCAGGCATCCTCGCACCTGCCACTGACACCGCGCCCCTCGCTCGGGAAAAGGTGATCTTGATTGGTCGGCTCTGCCCGCAAAAGTGCCTGAGAGATGACCCACAGGCGACGTCTTGAGATCAGTCACGTTCGTTATCGGCAACCACAAGACCGAGGTGAGCGTCTTCGCTTCGAACGGATGTGAGAACGGCTACGTAAGACCCACAGAAAGCTGACACTCCGGTCCCCGGCATCGCGGCACTACAGTGGGTCGGACACAGGCCAGCAGGCAAGGCAAGCAGCAGGGAGCGCATGACGTGCGGCCGGTAGGCAGCAAGTACCTGCTCGAGGAGCCGCTCGGACGCGGCGCCACGGGCACCGTCTGGCGAGCCCGCCAGCGCGAGACCGCGGGCGCCGAGGCGGCCGTGCCGGGACAGCCCGGCGAGACCGTCGCCATCAAGGTCCTCAAGGAGGAGCTGGCCAACGACGCGGACGTCGTGATGCGGTTCCTCCGGGAGCGCTCCGTCCTGCTCCGGCTGACCCACCCGAACATCGTCCGGGTCCGTGACCTGGTGGTCGAGGGCGATCTGCTGGCCCTGGTCATGGACCTCGTCGAGGGCCCCGACCTGCACCACTACCTGCGCGAGAACGGCCCCTTCAGCCCCGTCGCCGCGGCCCTGCTCACCGCCCAGATCGCGGACGCGCTCGCCGCCAGCCATGCCGACGGCGTCGTCCACCGCGACCTCAAGCCGGCGAACGTCCTGCTCCAGCAGTACGACGGCCGGATGCACCCGCTGCTGACCGACTTCGGCATCGCCCGCCTCGCGGACTCCCCGGGGCTGACCCGCACCCAGGAGTTCGTCGGCACCCCCGCGTACGTCGCGCCCGAGGGAGCCGAGGGCCGTCCGCAGACCTCCGCCGTGGACATCTACGGCGCCGGCATCCTGATGTACGAGCTGGTCACCGGCCGTCCGCCGTTCGCCGGCGGCTCCGCCCTCGAGGTGCTGCACCAGCACCTGAGCGCCGAGCCGCGCCGCCCCTCCACGGTCCCGGACCCGCTGTGGACGGTCATCGAGCGCTGTCTGCGCAAGAACCCGGACGAGCGGCCCAGCGCCGAGAACCTCGCCCGCGGCCTGCGCGTCGTCGCCGAGGGCATCGGCGTGCACGCGAACTCCGCGCAGATCGCCGCCGCCGAGGGCGTCGGCATGCTCCTGGCGCCCGACCCGGCGCCCGCGCCCGTGCCGGACATGTCCGGCCAGGCCGACCCCACCCAGGTCCTCCCGCAGGGCGCGGGTTCGTACGACCCGAACGCGGCGACCAGCGTCATGCCGCACACCGGCGGCCCGGCCGGCGCCGGCGACCCCACCTCGGTCATGCCCCACCGGGGCGCGGCCGACCCGACCGCCGTCATGCCCCCGGTCCCGCCGGGGTCGCCCGGCCACCCCGGTCAGCAGGGCCAGGGCGGCGGGCCCGAGGACCCGCACCCCTGGCAGAACCAGCTGCGGGCCGCCCGCGACCGCAACGAGCAGACGCAGGTCCAGAACTACCTCGACCCGGGGCAGGACCCGCTGCGCCGCCGCCCCCAGCGCCAGGTCGCCCGGCCGCAGCAGCCTCCGCAGCGAGGGCACCAGCCCCCGCCCGGACCCGGCTACGGCCATCCGCAGCAGCAGCCCCAGCAGTACGCCCCGCAGCATCAGGCCCAGCAGCCGCAGCGCTACGCCCCGCCCCCGCCGCCTCCTCAGCCGCAGCAGCCCCAGCAGCCCCAGCGGCCGCAGCGCGAGCCCCGGCAGCCGCGGCAGCGCAGCGCCAACCCGATGCGGATCCCCGGGCTCGGCTGTCTGAAGGGCTGCCTCTTCACGATCGTCATCCTGTTCGTCGCCGGCTGGCTGATCTGGGAACTGAGCCCGCTCCAGGAGTGGATCGGCACCGGCAAGGGCTACTGGGACCAGCTCACCGACTGGTTCGGCACGGTGACGGGCTGGATCGAGAAGCTCGGCGGGAGTTCGGGCGGGAACTGACCCGAACCGCCATGCGGGGTTGGTGATTTGTCGACACCTGGCGGGTGATTTCCGCCCGGGCGGTGAAGGTTGGCTCTTCCTGCGCGTAGTTTTAGCGACAACACGCGTCGGTAGGAGCAGCCTTGGCACGGAAGATCGGCAGCCGGTACACCGCCCACCAGATCCTGGGGCGGGGCAGCGCCGGCACGGTGTGGCTGGGCGAGGGGCCCGAGGGCCCGGTCGCCGTCAAGCTGCTGCGCGAGGACCTCGCGTCCGACCAGGAACTCGTCGGACGCTTCGTGCAGGAGCGGACGGCGCTGCTCGGCCTGGAGCATCCGCATGTCGTGTCCGTGCGCGACCTGGTGGTGGACGGCAACGACCTGGCGCTGGTCATGGACCTCGTCCGCGGTACGGATCTGCGGACCCGGCTGGAGCGGGAACGCCGGCTGCCGCCCGAGGCGGCCGTGGCGATCGCGGCGGACATCGCCGACGGGCTGGCGGCCGCGCACGCGGCGGGCGTCGTGCACCGGGACGTGAAGCCGGAGAACGTGCTCCTGGACATGCAGGGCCCGCTCGGCCCCGGCGGTTCCCACCGCGCGCTGCTGACCGACTTCGGCGTGGCGAAGCTCATCGACACCCCGCGCCGGACCAAGGCCACGAAGATCATCGGCACGCCGGACTACCTCGCCCCGGAGATCGTCGAGGGCCTGCCCCCGCGCGCGTCCGTCGACATCTACGCGCTCGCCACGGTGCTCTACGAGCTGCTCGCGGGCTTCACTCCGTTCGGCGGCGGCCATCCGGGCGCGGTCCTGCGCCGGCACGTCACGGAGACGGTCGTCCCGCTGCCCGGCATCCCCGACGAGCTGTGGCAACTGCTCGTGCAGTGCCTGGCCAAGGCGCCGGCCTCACGGCTGCGGGCCTCGGAGCTCGGGGCGCGACTGCGGGAGCTGCTGCCGATGCTGGCGGGCATGCCGCCGCTGGAGGTGGACGAGCCCGACCCGGAGTCCGAGGAGGAGGCCGACCGGGAGGAGCAGCCGGCGGGCCCGGCCCCTTCCGGGGAACGGATCCGGCGGCGCGGTGCGGTCCCCCTCGTCCCCGGCGCGAAACCGGCCGACTCCAACCGCGACACCCACACCTCGATGCGCGTCCCCGCCCCCGACGAACTGGCCGGCGGCGCCCACGGCACGGCCCGCGCCCCCCGCACCCCCGGTACCCCCCGCCCCGGCTCGGCCCGCAACCGCGCCGCCGCCCGCCGCCGCCGCGTGGCCCTGGGCGCGGCCGCGATCGCCCTGGCAGCCGCGATCGGCGTCGGCGCGTGGCTGTCCACCTCGGACGACGACACAAGCCCCCCTCCCCAGGACACAAGGAACTCGGCCCCACAGTCGCCCTGACCTGTCGGCCCTGCCCGCCCGGCGATGGCCGCCGGGCGGAGCCGTTACGCTGGAGGCGTGGCAGTCGTCGATGTATCCGAAGAGCTCAAGTCCCTCTCCTCGACCATGGAGTCGATCGAGGCCGTTCTGGACCTCGACAAGATGAGGGCAGACATCGCCGTGCTCGAGGAGCAGGCGGCCGCGCCGTCCCTGTGGGACAACCCCGATGAGGCGCAGAAGATCACCAGCAAGCTGTCCCACCTCCAGGCCGAGGTGCGCAAGGCCGAGGCCCTGCGCGGTCGCCTCGACGACCTGGGCGTCCTCTTCGAGATGGCCGAGGAGGAGGACGACCCGGACACCCGCGCCGAGGCCGAGTCCGAGCTCACGGCCGTGAAGAAGGCGCTGGACGAGATGGAGGTCCGCACCCTCCTCTCCGGCGAGTACGACTCCCGTGAGGCCCTGGTGAACATCCGCGCCGAGGCCGGCGGCGTCGACGCCGCCGACTTCGCCGAGAAGCTCCAGCGCATGTACCTGCGGTGGGCCGAGCAGCGCGGCTACAAGACCGAGATCTACGAGACGTCGTACGCGGAGGAGGCCGGCATCAAGTCGACCACCTTCGCCGTCCAGGCGCCCTACGCGTACGGCACGCTCTCCGTCGAGCAGGGCACGCACCGGCTCGTGCGCATCTCGCCCTTCGACAACCAGGGGCGCCGCCAGACCTCCTTCGCGGGCGTCGAGGTCCTCCCCGTGGTCGAGCAGACCGACCACATCGAGATCGACGAGTCCGAACTGCGCGTCGACGTGTACCGCTCGTCCGGCCCCGGCGGCCAGGGCGTCAACACCACCGACTCCGCGGTGCGCCTCACCCACATCCCCACCGGCATCGTCGTCTCCTGCCAGAACGAGCGCTCGCAGATCCAGAACAAGGCGACGGCCATGAACGTGCTCCAGGCCAAGCTGCTGGAGCGGCGCCGCCAGGAGGAGCAGGCCAAGATGGACGCCCTCAAGGGCGACGGCGGCAACTCCTGGGGCAACCAGATGCGTTCGTACGTGCTGCACCCGTACCAGATGGTCAAGGACCTGCGCACCGAGTGCGAGGTCGGCAACCCCGAGGCCGTGTTCAACGGTGAGATCGACGGGTTCCTGGAGGCCGGAATTCGCTGGCGCAAGCAGCAGGAGAAGTAAGTTTGTCGACAAGGCAACTGCCGATGCGCGTTCGGCAGTTGCCTTTTCTGTGCCCGCTTGTCTGGCTTTTACATCACACTCACAGAGTTCGACTCTCCGCATAGCCCCCAGAGTTGGACATGGCGCCCGCAAACGCCCTTGACGTGTTCTTGAAAAATGGGAAGGGTAAAGCGCGGCATGCGTGTCTCTGGGGCGCATGTGAACCGGGGGGCTCCTTCACCGCAGCCGCCCTGTCGATCGCAGCCCCGAGCCCTGCCTCACTGACGAGCTACTGGGGGTAGCAACCACATGACGAAGAAGACGCGGATCCGTGTCGCACGGATAGCGGCCGGCGCCGTGATCGCGGCCGGTGCCTCGCTGACCGCCGCCGGTGCCGCATCCGCCGCGGAGGCCGAGGACTGCCTGCTCGGCATCCTGTGCGCCGACGAGTCGCCCACTCCGACCCCGACGCCGACGGATGTCCCCACGGACATCCCCACCGACGTCCCGACGGACCTCCCGACCGACCCGCCGTCGACCGAGGAGCCCACCGACGAGCCCACCGAGCCCACGGACGAGCCCACCGAGCCGACCGAGGACCCGACCGACGCGCCGACCGACCCGGGCAACGGGAACGGCAACGGCGGCAACGGCAACGGTGGCAACAACGGCGGCGGCAACAACACCGACCCCGACGGCGGCACCTCCCCGCAGGAGGAGGGCTCCTCCTCCCTCACGGACACCGGCTCGGACTCCACCCCGGCGGCCCCGCAGGGCCAGGCTCAGGCCCAGGGCAACGGCGCGGAGCTCGCCGAGACGGGTGCCGCGCAGACCACCTTCCTGGTGATCGGCGCCGCCACGATGATCGCCGGCGGTGTCGGCTTCCGCCTCCTGCCGCGCCTCGTGGGCGGCCGCGGCGGGGCCGCCGCCTGACGGTGGCCGTGTCCGTACGGACCGTAGGCACAGCGTGACGCCGAGGGCCCGGAGCGAAATGCTCCGGGCCCTCGGTCTTGTCCTTCGCCTTCGCCTACGTCCTCGGGGGGCTTCCGGGTCTTCGGGCTTCCGGGTCTTCCGGTCGCGCCGCTACGCGGTCTGGTGGGCCAGCAGGGCCACGGCCGCGATCAGGATCGTCAGCAGGGCGATCAGCGCCATGGGGTTGAGGTTCGCGAGGAAGTTCTCCTGCTGCAGGCGCTCGCGGTTCGCGCGGCACACGGGGCAGCGGCCCTCGCTGACGGGGGCCGCGCAGTTCGCGCACACCAGCCGGTCGTACGTCATGCGCGTGCCCTCCTTGCGACGGTTCCACGTGTCCAACGTGTGCGGGGGCGGGAATGTTCCCCTCTCCACTTTGCCAGGTTCCTCCGCGGGGTGCGCGGTCGCCGACGAAGAGGTGGTGGCGCATCGCACCCCTCGGGGGTCGGCACAAAACGGAACATCCATGGCGCAACCACGGTCGGTGACTGCGCCGCCCTCCCCGGTTCGCGTATGGTCACGCTCATCTACCCCCGGCGACCCGTGGTGCATCCGTGATCCGATTCGACAATGTCTCCAAGGTCTACCCCAAGCAGACCCGCCCCGCCCTCAGGGATGTCTCCCTGGAGGTCGAGAAGGGCGAGTTCGTCTTCCTCGTGGGGTCCTCCGGCTCCGGAAAGTCCACCTTCCTGCGGCTGATCCTCCGCGAGGAGCGGTGCAGCCACGGGCAGGTGCACGTCCTGGGGAAGGACCTCGCGCGCCTCTCCAACTGGAAGGTGCCGCAGATGCGGCGCCAGCTGGGGACGGTCTTCCAGGACTTCCGCCTGCTGCCGAACAAGACGGTCGGCGAGAACGTCGCCTTCGCGCAGGAGGTCATCGGCAAGTCGCGCGGCGAGATCCGCAAGTCCGTACCGCAGGTGCTCGACCTCGTCGGGCTCGGCGGCAAGGACGACCGGATGCCCGGCGAGCTGTCCGGTGGTGAGCAGCAGCGCGTCGCCATCGCGCGGGCCTTCGTCAACCGTCCCAAGCTGCTCATCGCCGACGAGCCCACCGGCAACCTCGACCCGCAGACCTCCGTCGGCATCATGAAGCTGCTCGACCGCATCAACCGGACGGGCACCACCGTGGTGATGGCCACGCACGACCAGAACATCGTCGACCAGATGCGCAAGCGCGTCATCGAACTGGAGAAGGGCCGCCTCGTCCGCGACCAGGCCCGCGGTGTCTACGGCTACCAGCACTGAGACCGCACCCTAGATCACGGAAAGGCATAACCAGACGCCATGCGCGCCCAGTTCGTCCTGTCGGAGATCGGCGTCGGTCTCCGCCGCAATCTGACGATGACCTTCGCCGTCATCGTCTCCGTCGCCCTGTCGCTCGCCCTGTTCGGCGGGTCGCTCCTGATGAGTGACCAGGTCAACACCATGAAGGGCTACTGGTACGACAAGGTCAACGTCTCGGTCTTCCTCTGCAACAAGAGCGACGCCGAGTCCGACCCCAACTGCGCCAAGGGCGCGGTGACCGAGGACCAGAAGAAGCAGATCAACACCGACCTCGACAAGATGGGCGTGGTCGAGAAGGTCACGTACGAGTCGCAGGACGCGGCGTACAAGCACTACAAGGAGCAGTTCGGCGACTCCCCGCTGGCCAGCTCCCTCACGCCGGACCAGATGCAGGAGTCGTACCGCATCAAGCTGAAGGACCCGCAGAAGTACCAGGTCATCGCGACCGCCTTCGACGGGCGGGACGGCGTGCAGTCCGTTCAGGACCAAAAGGGTATTCTGGACAATCTGTTCGGTCTGCTCAACGGCATGAACTGGGCGGCGCGGGCGGTGATGGCGCTGATGCTCGTCGTCGCGCTGATGCTGATCGTCAACACCGTGCGCGTCTCGGCGTTCAGCCGGCGGCGCGAGACCGGCATCATGCGCCTGGTCGGAGCCTCGGGCTTCTACATCCAGGCGCCGTTCATCATGGAGGCCGCGGTCGCCGGGCTCATCGGCGGGACGGTCGCCTGCGGGTTCCTGGTGGTCGCGCGGTACTTCATCATCGACCACGGTCTGGCGCTGTCCGAGAAGCTGAATCTGATCAACTTCATCGGCTGGGACGCGGTCCTGACCAAGCTGCCGCTCATCCTCGCGACGAGTCTGCTGATGCCCGCGTTGGCCGCGTTCTTCGCGCTGCGCAAGTACTTGAAGGTGTGACACATGCCAACAGGGGCCGTGCGGTCAACCGACCGTACGGCCCTTCCCCTTGTCCTAGACTCACCGGCATGTCAGGTCGTGACCCGTTCTGTCAGCCCCGTCGCATCCGCCGCGGGGCGGCCCTGACCTTGCTCTTCACGAGCGTGCTCGTCGCCGGCGCGGCCACCGGGTCCCTCCCGCAGGCCGACCGGAAGTCCGCTCCGGACGAGGTCCGTTCGGCCACCCCGGCCGGGCGCCACGCCGCTGTCGCCCGGGCCGCCGAGGAGGCCATGGCCGACGGCAAGTCCCCGATGGAGGCCGCGAAGCGCGCGGTCAGCCGCAGCGGGGACCGCTGGGGCGCCGTCTACTCCCAGGGCGAGTACGAGGAGTTCGAGGAGTCCCTCGACGGCCAGTACACCGGCGTCGGGCTGTGGGCCCGCAGCGGACGGGACGGCCGGATCGAGGTGACCAAGGTGCGCTCCGGTTCGCCCGCGGCCACCGCCGGGATCCGCCCCGGAGACCTGCTGCGCAGCGTCGACGGCGAGAAGACCGACGGGCGGCCCGTCACCGAGGTCGTCTCCTTACTGCGCGGGGACGCCACCGAGGCCACCGCCGGCACCACCGTCCGCCTCGGCCTGGAGCGCGGCACGCGCGCGTGGAGCGAGACCCTGCGCCGGGCCCGGCTGTCCACGGACCCGGTCACCGTCCGGGAAGCCGCCGGTGCGGTCACCGTCATCAGGGTCGACACCTTCACCAAGGGCTCCGGCGACAGGATCCGCGAGGCCGTCCGGCAGGCCCCGCGCGGCGCCGGCATCGTCCTCGACCTGCGCGCCAACTCCGGCGGCCTGGTCACCGAGGCCGTCACCGCCGCCTCCGCCTTCCTCGACGGCGGCCTGGTCGCCACCTACGACGTCGACGGCGAACAGCGCGCCCTGCACGCCGACCCCGGCGGCGACACGACGAGACCCCTGGTCGCGCTCGTCGACGGCGGGACGATGAGCGCGGCCGAGCTTCTCACCGGCGCTGTCCAGGACCGCGGACGGGCCCTCGTCGTGGGCTCCCGCACCTTCGGCAAGGGCTCGGTCCAGATGCCGAGCCGGCTGCCCGACGGCTCCGTCGCGGAGCTGACCGTCGGGCACTACCGCACCCCCTCCGGCCGGGGGGTCGACGGCCGGGGCATCACACCGGACCTGGAGGTCGAGGACGGTGCCGAGAGGCGGGCCGAGACAGTATTGACTGGCCTCGGACCCCCCTCGTAGTGCGAAAATGGCCGCACTATGGCGAAGGAAAAGGTAAAACGCAAGGCCGCGAAGGCCGCCGAGAAGGCACCCGCCCGGAAGATGGTCGCGCAGAACAAGAAGGCGCGGCACGACTACCACATCATCGACACGTACGAGTGCGGCCTGGTCCTGATGGGGACCGAGGTCAAGTCGCTGCGGATGGGCCGGGCCTCCCTGGTGGACGGCTTCGTGCACATCGACCACGGCGAGGCATGGCTGCACAACATCCACGTCCCCGAGTACGTGCAGGGCACCTGGACCAACCACTCCGCCACCCGCAAGCGCAAGCTGCTGCTGCACCGGGCGGAGATCGACAAGCTGGAGTCCAAGTCCCAGGAGACGGGGCACACGATCGTGCCGCTGGCCCTGTACTTCAAGGACAGCCGGGTCAAGGTCGAGATCGCGCTCGCGAAGGGCAAGAAGGAGTACGACAAGCGGCAGACCCTCAAGGAGAAGCAGGACCTGCGGGAGACGAACCGCGCGGTCGCGGACGCCAAGCGGCGCCAGCGCGGCGCCTAGCGGGCGGCCGCGCCGAGCGGCTGACCGGCGGCTCCCCGTGGCTCCTGGCGGGCCGCGCGGGAATTGGCTGGCCCCCTCGGGCGTTGGTCACGTACGATGGGCACTGCCCCGCACAGCCGGGGCGTGGATTGATAAAACAACATGGGGATGATCGGTTTCGACAGCGGATGTCGAAGCAGGGGAAGCGAGCCGAGGAAGCGGCAATGATCTCGTAAACCATATGTCGCAACCAATAATCGCCAATTCCAAGAGCGATTCCCAGTCCTTCGCCCTCGCTGCCTAATAAGCAGTGAGTGAAGGACCCTTAATGGGTGTCAGCCCGGGGGTGTTCCCGACCCGGACCCTGGCATAATCTAGGGAACTAAACCATCGAGCCCGGTCACGGGGTTCGGTGGGAAATCAAACAGTGACTGGGCCCGTCGGAGACTTGTTCGCGAGATCACCGGGGCCGAGAAAATCGAAGCGAACTGCGCTCGGAGAAGCCCTCCTTTTGCACCGTTGGACGCGGGTTCGATTCCCGCCATCTCCACTCATCCCATGTGGGCACAGGCCCCGTCGCTTCGAGCGGCGGGGCCTTTGTCATGGCCGGACGGCGTGGCCGTCGGCATCGGCGTAGGCGTCGGCGAGAGTCCAGGGGGTCGCCGGGTCACTGCACGACGCTCGCAGGGCCTCCCCTTCGCGTACGACCGTGAAGGTCACGTCCCCGACCGGCACCGTCACCCGGTCGCCGTCCCGCAGGCCGTACGCCCGCAGGGTCACCCCGGCGGCATGGTCGTAGTCCGGGCGGTCGTCCACCGCGCCCACCGGGATCACGGCCCCGGGCCGGACCAGCAGCGGCACGCTCAGGAACCCGTGCCGCTCGCGCACCCAGCGCGGGCCGGTCACCGTCTCTCCGGTGAGGAAGTGGGTCCAGGTGCCCTCGGGGACGTAGTAGGTGACGTCGCCCTCGTCGCTGAACACCGGCGCGACCAGCAGGTCCGGGCCGAGCATGTACTGCCGCTCCAGGTGCGCGCACCCCGGGTCGTCCGGGAACTCCAGCACCATCGCCCGCATCACCGGCACGCCCTCGGCGTGGGCGGTCCGGGCCGCCTCGTACAGATAGGGCATGAGGCGCAGCTTCAGCCGGGTGAAGTGGCGCGCGACCTCCACCGACTCCTCGTCGAACAGCCAGGGCACGCGGTACGACGAGGAGCCGTGCAGCCGGCTGTGCGAGGAGAGCAGGCCGAAGGCCAGCCAGCGCTTGAACAGGGCCGGTGTCGGTGTGCCCTCGAAGCCGCCGATGTCATGGCTCCAGAAGCCGAACCCCGACAGGCCGAGGGACAGGCCGCCGCGCAGGGACTCGGCCATCGACTCGTACGTCGCCTCGCAGTCGCCGCCCCAGTGCACCGGGAACTGCTGGCTCCCCGTCGTCGCCGAGCGGGCGAAGAGGACCGCCTCCTCCTCGCCGCGCTGCTTGCGCAGCACCTCGAAGACCGTGCGGTTGTAGAGGTACGTGTAGTAGTTGTGCATCCGCTCCGGGTCGGAGCCGTCGGACCAGGTCACGTCGAGCGGCACGCGTTCGCCGAAGTCGGTCTTGAAGCAGTCGACGCCCTGCGCGAGCAGCGCCTCCAGCTTGGCGGCGTACCAGTCGCGGGCGGCCGCGCTGGTGAAGTCGACCAGGGCCATGCCGGGCTGCCACATGTCCCACTGCCAGACGCTGCCGTCCGCGCGCTTCAGCAGATGCCCGAGCGCCTTGCCCTCGGCGAACAGCGGGGAGCGCTGGGCGATGTACGGGTTGATCCAGACGCTGACCCGCAGGCCCCGGGCCTTCAGCCGGGCCAGCATGCCCTCCGGATCCGGGAAGACCCGCGGATCCCACTGGAAGTCGCACCACTGGTACTCGCGCATCCAGAAGCAGTCGAAGTGGAAGACGGAGAGCGGGAGCTCACGCTCCTTCATGCCCTCGATGAACGACGTCACCGTCTCCTCGTCGTACGAGGTGGTGAAGGACGTCGACAGCCACAGGCCGAACGACCAGGCGGGCGGCAGGGCCGGGCGGCCGGTCAGGGCCGTGTACTTGCGCAGGATGTCCTTCGGGGTGGGGCCGTAGATGACGTAGTACGTCAGCTCCTGGGTCTCCGCGCTGAACTGCACCCGGGAGACGACCTCCGAGGCGACCTCGAAGGACACCTGGCCCGGGTGGTCGACGAAGACGCCGTAGCCCGCGTCCGTGAGGTAGAAGGGCACGTTCTTGTAGGCCTGTTCGCTGCACGTGCCGCCGTCGGCCTGCCAGATGTCGACGACCTGTCCGTTCTTCACCAGCGGGCCGAAGCGCTCACCGAGGCCGTAGACGGCGGTGCCGACCTGGAGCACCAGCTGTTCGCGCAGGTGGTGGGCGCCGGTCGCGTCCCGCATGATGCCCATGCTCTGGCAGCCGCTGCTGGTGAGCGTGCGGCCGCGCGCGGCGAACTCGACGTGCCAGGGGCCGCCGCGGGCCACCCGGACCGACAGCTCGCCCGAGGTCAGGGTCGTGTGCTCGTCGTCGTACGCGATCCGCGCGGTCGGCCGGGAGTCGGTGAGTTCGAACTCCGGGCCGCGGGGCTGCCCGCCCGTGAAGTGCGTCATCGTCAGGCCGATGACGTCGGGCATGGGGGTGTGGGCGCGGAGTGTCAGGACGGGGCCCGTCATCAGGTCGCCGCGGGAGCGGATGGGCCGGGTCGGCGCGTGGAACTCCAGCGCGCCGTCCGACTCGGTGACGTCGAGGACCTCGGCCGGGTGGGCCGCGGTGACGCCCTCACGCAGGAGCCAGTAGCCGTCGGTGAACTTCATGTGGGGGCCCCTAACTTCCCGGCGCACGGTGTCCAAGCGGTGTCGAAGCGCTTCGACAAGCGAACGTATGCGGGGTGCGTGAGGGCGTCAATGGGGTGTCCAGCAATCGGTGAAGCGTTTCGACGCGCTGCCCAGGGACAGCACCAGGGCCAGGGCTGCCGCCGTCACCGGGATCCCGTAACCGGCCGTCGCCGACACATGCTCCACCGTCCAGTCGCCGAGCGCGCCGCCACCGGCGATGCCGCCCAGCAGGCCGGTCACCGCGAGGGTCATGCCCTCGTTCAGCCGGCCCTCGGGGGTGCGCTGCTGGACCAGCGCCATGGTGGTGACCATCGTCGGGGCCGTCGCCATCCCGGCGACCAGCAGCGCGCCCGCGAGGCAGAGGAGAGAGCCGGTGAGGCTCGCCGCGAGCAGCGGCAGGGTCAGCAGGGCGGCCATCGCGGCCACGCACCACGGCAGCCGTGTCGCCGCCGGCCCGGTGGGCTTCGCGGTGCCGTACAGGAGGCCCGCCGCGCAGGAACCGGCCGCCTGGAGCGCGAGTACGGCACCGGCCGCCGACTGGTGCCCCTGTCTGTCGGCGAACGCGAGGGTGACGACCTCTGTCGAGCCGAAGATCCCGCCCATCGCCAGACAGACCGCGAGCAGCGGGGGCATGCCGGGGGCGCGCAGCGGCGCCTTCGCGGGTATGCGCTCGCTGACCGGCGGCTCCGTCGCACGCCGGGTCGTGAACAGGAGCATCCCCGTCAGCAGCAGCACCGCGCCGACCAGCGTGCCCGCCTCCGGGAACGCCCCGCACAGGAAGGCCGCGAGGACCGGGCCCAGCATGAAGCACAGTTCGTCCGCCGCCTGCTCGAAGGAGTGGGCGGTGTGCAGGCCCTTCGGGTCACCGGCCAGCAGATGGGCCCAGCGGGCCCGGGACATGCCGCCGGTGTTGGGGGTCGTGGCGGTGGCGGCATAGGAGGCGAACAGGGTCCAGTCCGGGGCGTCGTGACGGACGCACAGCAGAGCCGCGAGGGAGCCGAGGACGGCGATCACCGTGGCGGGCAGGGCCACCCGGGCCTGGCCGTACCGGTCGACGAGCCGTGCGGTCCACGGCGCGACCACCGCCGTCGCCGCGAGCCCGGTCGCCGTGACGGCACCGGCCAGGGCGTACGAGCCCCGCGTCCCGGCGATCATGACGACCGCGCTGACGCTGAACATGCCCATCGGCAGCCGGGCGATCAGGTTCCCGGCGGTGAACGCGCGGGCGCCCGGCAGGCGGAAGAGGCGGCGGTACGGGGTGAGATGCGGCATGCCCCCACCGTCGCCCGGCGGTGATCAAGCGGTCCAACACCTGTTCCGTACGGACTCACGCACCTAGGTTGTAGGACACTTTACGTTTCTTCATACAGAGATATGGAGAGTCCTGATGCTTCTATTGGCGCATGGAAAAGATGCTCAACGGGGAAATCCTTCACTCGTTTGCCGCGCATCCGCCGAAGTGGGCCGACGGTTAGTCGGTACATGACCGAGGCGACCAGGAAAGACGGCTGGGCGGTAACGCTCGGCCCGTACACCTACATTCCCGCTCCGGCGCACTCGTCGGCCACTGTCAACGGCACGCTCACCAACGGCGGTTGCCCGGTCACGCTGCAGGTGACCGAGCCGGTTCTGCGCGATTTCATCGACACCATGAGCGTCCTCGAAAAGGATCTCGCGCGACGGTGGATCAGTGCGACGGAATGGCCCGCATTCGCGCTCGCAGAATAGTCGGGTCGCGCTATGTATGACAATAAAATCGAAGGCAGTGGCCGGCACCGGGCTCCGGACCGGGAATTCTTCACCCCCCTGACACCGCCGGACCCGACCTGGGATCCGGCCGAGGAACTGGCGTTCATCCTCGAGGAAGCCCTCGGGCAGCAGGCGGCGAGGGTTCCCGCCCCTCGTGACGAGGTGATCGAGGCGGACCTGGACCCGGTGGATCCGGAGCCCGTACCGGTCCGTGTCCCTTCGGGCGCCCACATGCGGCGTC
This sequence comes from Streptomyces sp. NPDC057099, assembly GCF_042671245.1. Classification (NCBI taxonomy): domain Bacteria; kingdom Bacillati; phylum Actinomycetota; class Actinomycetes; order Kitasatosporales; family Streptomycetaceae; genus Streptomyces; species Streptomyces sp. NPDC057099. The sequence continues at coordinate 18,433 of NZ_JBHUTX010000030.1, read as the reverse complement.
TCCAGGACATCACCGAGGAACTGCCGCCCGTGCGGGACATCCACCGCCGCCACCGCAAGGTCCGCATCCGCAAGAGACCCGGCCTGCTCCGCACCACCAGCCTCTTCATCGCCGCCCTGGCGGCCGTGATCGCCTCCGCGGTGAGCCTCCTGGGCGGCATGGTCGCCTACGACCCCCTGCGCCTGGTCGGCGTCTCCCCTGAGGGGAAGAGCTTCGGGAGCTGGTGGCCCCTGTTGGTGTACGGGCCCTGGCTGGTGGCCTCCCTGTCCGTGCTGCGGGCCGCGCTCCACCAGCGCCGTGCCGTGCACTCCTGGTGCGTGGTCCTGGTCTTCTCCTGCGTCGCCGTACTGCTCTGTGTCGCCCAGGCGCCGAGGACCGTGCTCGGCACCGCGGCGGCAGCCCTCCCGGGCGTGGCGGCCCTGGCCTGCTTCCAGCAGGTCGTCCGCCAGATCACCCTGACCCGCCCGCCCCTGCGCTCGGTACCCCGCCACCGTCTGGGCCAGTCCGGACCACGCGACGCACCCGGCACCGAGTCCGGCGAGACGCCGGGCCAGGCCGAGACTCCCGGGCGGGGCGGGGCTCCGGGGCGGGGCGCCGGCTCCTGAGTCCTCGGGGTGTTGGGGGGAGCGGGCTGAGTCCTCGGGTTGTCGGGGCGAGCGGTGCCGGCTGAGCCCTCGGGCTGTGGGGGAGCGGCGACGCCCGAGCCCTCGGGCTGCCGGGGAAGCGGGGCCGCCTGAGTCCCCGCGCTGTCGGGGGAGCGGTGTGGTCCGAGCGCTCGGGCTGTCTGCGGAGCGGGGTGGCCTGAGTCCCCGCGCTGTCGGGGGAGCGGTGTGGTCCGAGCGCTCGGGCTGTCTGCGGAGCGGGGTGGCCTGAGTCCCCGCGCTGCTGGGGCGGCGGTGTCACCTGAGGCCCCGAACCGTCGGGGAGCGGCCTCGTCCCGCCGCTCCCCGCTGTAGGTTCGCCGCATGCCCGCCCACCTCGATCCCCGACTGCTGCGGGGCTTCGTCACCGTCGCCGAGGAGCTGCACTTCACCCGTGCCGCGGTGCGGCTTCACGTGGCGCAGCAGGCGCTCAGTCGGGATGTGCGGCGGCTGGAGCGGGAACTGGGGGCCGAGCTGTTCGTGCGGACCACCCGGCAGGTGACGCTCACGCCCGAGGGGGAGCGGCTGCTGCCGTACGCCCGGCGGGTGCTGCGGGCGCAGGACGAGCTGCTCGCCGCCTTCGACCAGGCCCGGCCCCTGCTGGTGGACCTCAACTCCCCGGGCCTGGCCACACCGCGCCGGGTGCTGCACCGGGCGCGCGAACTCGCCCCCGGCCACGAGCTGATGGCCCGCTACGAGAGCGGCCTGACCGGAGCCGCGGGGGAGTTGCTCGCCGGGCGGCTGGACGCGTCGTTCGGACGGTTCGAGGGGCTGGACCCGGCGCTGCGGGCCGGGCTCGACCACCAGCCCGTGCGGTACGAGCCGATGGCGGTCGTACTGCCCGAGGACCACCGGCTGGCCGCGCTGGAGACGGTGCCGCTCGCCGAGCTGGCCGGCGAGACCGTCTACGCGGGGCCGGCAATCCGCGCACACCGGAGTGGACCGCCCTCGCGCGGCAGCTGTTCGAGGGGCGGGGCATCGAGATCGCGCCGCCCGCGCCGCTGGCCGTGGGCGAGGAGGAGTTCCAGCGGATCATGGCCAGAACGCGCAACCCGGTCCTGGCCGTCGTGGGGTTCCCGGCCCTGCCGTCGATGGTGTCCCGGCCCCTGGTCGATCCCGTTCCGCTGTCTCCCGTGTCGCTGGTGTGGCGCAGGGGCCTGACCCACACCGCGTTCGACGCGCTGCGACTCGCGGCGGCCCGGCTGGCCGCGGAGGAGGGGTGGCTGGACAAGCCCGCCGGGGGATGGATTCCGGCCGGGGACGATGTCCGCATGGCGTCTCGCGACTGACACGATTCGGTACGCGGTCCACACGGAACCTCCGCGTGCGCTACATTCAACGCCTGAGCACGGTGTGGTAATGGGGGGCGCTCGGACAGGTGAGGGGGCCTGGTCCGACGACGGGTGCTCAGGTCGTCAGCGCACCTGAACCATCCCGTGGGGGGAAGTGCGTGCGCGTGGAAAAGTGGCGAGAAGACGCCCAACCCGAGTGGCCCGAGGCCGCGTCGGTGACCGGTGAACTCCCCTCTGACGGCAGAGTCCGTGACCGGAGAGCCACGCAGGCCTTCGCCGGGAGCGACCTCCAGGGAACCGCCCACGGGCTGCCCGCCGGGACGGAGATCCTGCGCGGCATCCCCCGGCAGAGCGAGGGCGCGGCCGACTCGTTCGGCCCGGACCCCGTAGCCCGGACCGCCGTCCGCGACCCTTGGCAGGAGCCGGAGGAAGCCGTCCCGTCCGAGCACAGCCACGACCCGCACGAGGTCACCGTCCAGCTCGACGCCGTACAACTCGGCGACGGTTTCGTCCGGCAGGTCAAGGAAGGCACCGGCGCGGGCTCCGAAGCCGCCGACTCGCCCGTGTTCGTCGACGAGTCCGGCCGCCGCAGCCGCCGCTTCCGCCGGATCGGCATGGCCGTAGCGCTGGCCTGCGGGGTCTACGCCGTCGTCATCGTCGCCACGCTGATGTCGGGCAACTCGCAGGCGCCCTGGCTGCCGGTACCGGACCGGCAGGAGGCCCCGCCGGCCGGGCAGGTCGACACCCCGCCGGTGCCCGAGCAGTCGGCACCGACCGACGACACCGGCGCCACCACCCCGGGCAGCACGCCGACGACCGTCGAGGGCACGGCACCCGCGCCCGGCGCGAGCGCCGGCGACCCCGCGGCCCCGGTGGCCCCCGCGGCCCCCGGCCGTTCCGGTACGACCGCCAAGCCCTCGCCGACCGCGTCCCGGACCGCACCGGCCCCGGGCACCGGCGGCACCGATCCGACCCCGAGCAAGCCGGCGGACCCGCCGAGCACGCCGGTGACCGAGCCGTCGCCGCCCGGCGAACCCACGCCCCTGCCGACCGAGACGACCGGCACCGGCACGGTCGCCGACGGGCCGGCGCCGACCCAGCCGGTCGCGCAGTCACCTGTCGCCGGCCAGCCCGCGGCCGAGCCGCCGGCGGCCGACCAGCCCGCGGCCTGAGCGCTTCGCCGAAGGTGCCGCGCGGTGCCGCCGCTCGTCCGCGGCACCGTCGTGGCCGGTCGCGCAGTTCCCCGCGCCCCCTTCAGGGCGCTGCCGTACCACCCACTCCCCCGCACCACCCGGAGTACCACCACCCATGGCATCCCGTACCCGTCGTTCCGGGCGCGCGTCCCGAGCCCGTGACGGCTCCAGGCGCCGCCGCCTGCCCATGCGCCTGCTGCTGCCCGTGCTTCTCCTCGTCGCCCTGATGGCGATGCTCATGCTGCGCGGCTACGTGCACAGCGAGATCCTCGCCGACCACCGGGTCGGGCCGCCCACGTCGAGCGACCAGGTCCCGAAGGACATCCTCGAGGGCGGGCCCGTCATAGACACCCGGGAGGAGAAGCCGACCGCGCTGGAACTCCCGGACCGCGAGCTGGTGCTGACCTTCGACGACGGGCCCGACCCCGAGTGGACGCCCAAGGTCCTCGACATGCTGAAGAAGCACGACGCCCACGCCGTCTTCTTCATCACCGGCACCATGGCCTCCCGTTACCCGGACCTCGTCCAGCGCATGGTCGACGAGGGCCACGAGATCGGACTGCACACCTTCAACCACCCGGACCTCGCCCTGCAGAGCAAGAGCCGGGTCGACTGGGAGCTGTCGCAGAGCCAGCTCGCCCTGGCCGGGGCGGCGGGCATCCGCACCTCGCTCTTCCGCCCGCCCTACTCGTCGTACTCCCACCTCATGGACAACAAGTCCTGGCCGGTGACCGAGTACATCGGCAGCAAGGGCTACATCACCATCGTCAACGACACCGACAGCCAGGACTGGCGCAGGCCCGGTGTCGACCGGATCATCCGCAACGCCACGCCGAAGAACGGCGACGGCGCCATCGTGCTGATGCACGACTCCGGCGGCGACCGCTCCCAGACCGTCGCCGCGCTCGACCGGTTCATCTCGGGGCTGCAGGACGAGGGCTACCGCTTCGACACCCTGACCGCCGCCCTGGACGCCCCCAGCGCGCACACCCCGGTCGCCGGGCTCGACGCGCTGAAGGGCAACGCGTGGGTCTTCCTCGTCCAGGCCTCCGAGAAGACGACCGGCGTTCTCGTCGCCGGGCTCGCCGTCGTCGGCGTGCTGGTCTTCGCCCGCCTCGGGCTGATGCTGATCCTTTCCGTGGCGCACGCCCGCCGGGTCCGCCGTCGCGGCTTCCGCTGGGGCGAGACCGTCACGGAACCGGTGTCCGTCCTCGTGCCCGCCTACAACGAGGCCAAGTGCATCGAGCAGACGGTCCGTTCCCTGGTCGCGAGCGACCATCCCATCGAGGTGCTGGTCATCGACGACGGGTCGAGCGACGGCACCGCGCGTATCGTCGAGAACCTCGGCCTGCCCGGCGTACGCGTCATCCGCCAGATGAACGCGGGCAAGCCCGCGGCCCTCAACCGGGGCATCGCCAACGCCCGCCACGACCTCATCGTGATGATGGACGGCGACACCGTCTTCGAACCGGCCACCGTCCGCGAACTGGTGCAGCCCTTCGGCGACCCGCGCGTCGGCGCCGTCGCGGGCAACGCCAAGGTCGGCAACCGTGACTCGCTGATCGGCGCGTGGCAGCACATCGAGTACGTGATGGGCTTCAACCTCGACCGCCGCATGTACGACGTGCTGCGCTGCATGCCGACCATTCCCGGCGCGGTCGGCGCCTTCCGGCGCAGCGCGCTGGAACGCGTCGGCGGCATGAGCGACGACACGCTCGCCGAGGACACCGACATCACCATGGCCCTGCACCGCGACGGCTGGCACGTCGTGTACGCGGAGAAGGCCCTCGCCTGGACCGAGGCCCCCGAGTCCGTCCAGCAGCTCTGGTCCCAGCGCTACCGCTGGTCGTACGGCACGATGCAGGCGATCTGGAAGCACCGCCGCTCCGTCGTGGAGAGCGGGCACTCGGGCCGCTTCGGGCGTGTGGGCATGCCGCTGGTGTCGATGTTCATGGTCGTGGCGCCGCTGCTGGCCCCGCTCATCGACGTGTTCCTGCTGTACGGGCTGGTGTTCGGCCCGACCGAGAAGACCATCGGCGCCTGGCTGGGCGTCCTCGCGGTGCAGGGCGTGTGCGCGGCCTACGCGTTCCACCTCGACAAGGAACGCATGACCCACCTGATCTCGCTCCCGCTCCAGCAGCTCCTGTACCGCCAGCTCATGTACGTCGTGCTGCTCCAGTCCTGGATCACCGCCCTCACCGGCGGCCGGCTGCGCTGGCAGAAGCTGCGGCGCACGGGCGCGGTCGGCCTGCCCGGTCCGGGCAGCGGCACGCCCCAGCAGCCGGTGGGCGGGAGGCAGGCCTGATGACCACGCACCCCGAAGCCGTAGCCCCCGCCCCCGAGAAGGAGCGGACCACCCGCACCGGCCCCGTCCGCGACCGGTACTTCGACCTGCTGCGCGCCCTCGCCCTGTTCCGTGTCGTGCTCTACCACCTGACGGGCTGGGCCTGGCTGCCGCTGGTGTTCCCGTCGATGGGCGTGATGTTCGCCCTCGCCGGCAACCTCATGGCCCGCTCGCTCAAGCGCCCGCCCGTGCAGGTGATCCGCGGCCGGCTGCGGCGGCTGCTGCCTCCGCTGTGGCTGCTGGGTGTCGTCGGTGTCACCGGCATGGTCCTCCAGGGCTGGGGGCCGGACGCCGACGGCCATCCCGGCTGGTGGTGGCTCCACCTCACCTTCTGGATCGTCCCGCTCAGCGACCCGCCGTACGCCGAGGGGCTGCCCGGCATCCACGGCTTCATCGGCGAGGACTGGGCCGCCGAACTCGCCGGACCGCTCTGGTACATCCGCGCCTACCTCTGGTACGTCCTGCTGTCCCCGCTGCTCCTGAAGGCCCTGCGCGCCCTGCCGGTGGTCACGATCCTGGCGCCGATCGCCCTGGCGGTCGCCTTCGAGCAGAGCTATCTCACGCTGCCCGGCGAGCGGATCCCCTCGGCGCTCACCGACTTCTCCACCTTCGGCGCCTGCTGGATCCTCGGCATGGCCCACCAGGAGGGCATCCTCAAGCGGCTGCCGCGCTACATCGTCCCGTCGGTGGCACCCGTCATCGCCCTGGCCGGCCTCTGGTACGCCCTCCACCACGGCTTCGGCCCGGGCAACGACCTGGACAGCATGCCCCTGGCGCAGGCCCTGTGGTCCCTCGGCACCGTGTTCCTGCTGCTCCACTTCAGCCCGTCCTGGTCCGAGTGGCCGCACAGGCTGCGCCGCTGGGCCGGGCCGATCACCCTGCTCAACTCCCGGGCCGTGACGATCTACCTGTGGCACAACACCTGCATCCTCGTCGCCGCGACCCTGTGGGACCGGCTGTGGGGCGTCACCGTGCTGGAGCAGAACGTCCCCGGGCTGCTGGAGAGCGTCTGGCCGGTGCTGGTCCTGGTCTGGCTGCTGATCGGCGTCTGCGTCCTGGCGTTCGGCTGGGTGGAGGACCTGGCGGCGAAACAGAAGCCCCGGTTGTGGCCGACGCGTGCGCCCCGGGTGAGGGCTCGCGGGAGCCGGAGACGAGCGGCGCGCGGCGGCTGATGCCCCTTTCCCCCGGGGCTCTCCGGTATGGAAAACTGCCCGAGTTGCGCATGTGAACGAATGCGATCGGTGAGTGACCGGGGGAGCGGTGGGATGAGTAAGCGGCAGACACAGAAGATGCTGCGGCTGATGGCGAGCGGAGAACCGGTCGAGCTCACCAGCCCGATGGCGTCCGTGAAGAAACTCGCCCGGCTGGCCTTCGTCGCCCAGCAGTTCGGCTACGAGTACGCGGACGTCCGGCAGAGCAGCGGCCGCAACGGCGCGCTCACCATGCTGATCCTGCCCGACCCCGGCCCGCACGCCCGGGGCCGGGCCGCGCAGAACTGGGCGCAGTATCCGAACGCCGCCGACGGCGTCTCCCTCCCGCCGCTCGTGCCCGACGCCTTCGAGCTCCTCAAGGCCCGTATCAACTTCGACCTCACCGGCAAGAGCGCCGAGAAGCGCATGGGCTACGCGGCCCTCGGCCTCACGGTCGGCTGCGTGATCCTCGGCGTACGCCTGGGCGGAGAGGCCTTCGACTTCGTCGCCGCGGGCGTGGTCTGGCTGCTCGTCATGGCGATCTTCGGCATCGGCCTCCTGGTCACCCGCAAGCGCAACGCGAAGTTCGCCGCCCGGCTGCAGGCGGCCGGCTTCATGCCGGTGACGGACGAGACCGGCCGGACGCGGTACCTGCCGCCCGGGGCGCAGCTGCCCGGGCACGGCAACCCGTTCGGCGGGGGGCCGTACGGCGCTGGGCCGGGGGCCGGGATGCCGGGCGCTGGTGGTCCGGGCGCTGGGGCGCCGGGGTATGCGGGTGCGGCGCCGGGGCAGGGCGGTGGAGCTCCGGGGTATGCGGGGGTGCCGGGACAGGCCGGTGGAGTGCCGGGCCAGGCACCTGGGGTGCCGAGTCAGGCCGGGGGTGCGCCTGGGTATGGCGGGGCGCCGGGTCAGGCCGGTGGAGTGCCTGCCCAAGCTCCTGGGGTGCCGGGTCAGGCCGGGGGTGCGCCTGGGTATGGCGGGGCGCCGGGTCAGGCCGGTGGAGTGCCTGCCCAAGCTCCCGGGGCGCCGGGTCAGGCCGGTGGAGTGCCGGGTCAGGCGCCTGGGGTGCCGGGGCAGCCGGCCGGGGTGCCGGGTCAGGCCGGGGGTGCGCCTGGGTATGGCGGGGCGCCGGGTCAGGCCGGTGGAGTGCCTGACCAAGCTCCCGGGGTGCCGGGTCAGGCCGGTGGAGTGCCGGGCCAGGCGCCTGGAGCGCCGGGCCAGGCGCCTGGGGTGCCGGGGCAGCCGGCCGGTATGCCCGGTCCGGCCGTGGGGGCGCCCGCGGGGTACGGACATCAGCAGCCCGGGCCGGCACCGGCACCGGGCCCGTATGCCCAGCATGCCCAGCCGGCCCCGGGACCGTACGCCCAGCCCGCCCCGGGCCCGTACCCGCCGCAGCCCGCGCCCGGTCCGTACGGAGCGCAGCCCCCTGCCACGCCGTATCCCCCGCAGCAGCAGCCCGGCCCCTACGCGCCGCAGCAGCCGCCCCACCCCGAGCAGAACCCCCACTGGCAGCACCCGCAACGCTGACACAATGCCTCCGAACCTCTCATCCCGCCCGAGCGCGGGGTGAGAGCGAAGTTCCCTCTCGGTCACTCGATGGCACAGTCACGAAACGCGCCCTCCCTACCTTCGGAATGAGCCACTCGAAGTACGACCGAGTCCCGGAGCAAGTGGAGGCGTCATGACAGGCCCTGGCACGGCACCCGCACCCCCGAGCAGGGGCGGACGCTGGATCCAGCACTGGGATCCCGAGAACGAGACCTTCTGGAACGAGACCGGAGAGAAGGTCGCCCGGCGGAACCTCTTCTTCTCGGTTCTGTCCGAGCACATCGGCTTCTCGATCTGGACCCTGTGGTCCGTGCTGGTGCTCTTCATGGGCCCGGAGTACGGGCTGACCCCGGCCGACAAGTTCATGCTGACCTCGATGGTCACGCTGGTCGGCGCCGTCGTCCGCGTCCCCTACACCTTCGCCGTAGCGATCTTCGGCGGCCGGAACTGGACGATCATCTCCGCCGGCCTCCTGCTGGTCCCGACCGTCGCCGCGTTCACCGTGATGGAGCCGGGCACCTCCTTCTCCACCTTCCTGCTCGTCGGCCTGCTCGCCGGCATCGGCGGCGGCAACTTCGCCTCCTCCATGACCAACATCAACGCCTTCTTCCCGCTGCGGAAGAAGGGCTGGGCCCTCGGCCTCAACGCGGGCGGCGGCAACATCGGTGTGCCGGTGATCCAGCTGGCCGCGCTCGCGATCATCGGCGCCGGCGGCGGGCCGCGGGTGCTGCTCGGGATCTACATTCCGCTGATCGTCGTGGCCGCCGTCATGGCCGCGCTCTTCATGGACAACCTGGAGAACGTCAAAAACGACACCGGTGCCGCCAAGGACGCCGCGCGGGACGCCCACACGTGGATCATGTCCTTCCTCTACATCGGCACGTTCGGGTCGTTCATCGGATACAGCTTCGCCTTCGGGCAGGTCCTGCAGAACCAGTTCGGACGCACCCCGCTGGAGGCGGCGTACGTCACCTTCATCGGTCCGCTCCTCGGCTCGCTGATCCGGCCCCTGGGCGGCTGGATGGCCGACAAGTACGGCGGCGCGAAGATCAGCCTGTGGAACTACGTCGGCATGGGCGTCGCGACGGCGGTCCTGATCGGTGCCTCCATGGAGAAGTCGCTGGCGCTGTTCACCGGGTCGTTCGTGGTGCTGTTCGTGCTCAGCGGGCTCGGCAACGGCTCGACGTTCAAGATGATCCCGGGCATCTTCCAGAACAAGGCCCTGGCCAAGGGGCTGGAGGGCGAGGAGGCCGCGGCCTACGGGCGCAGGCTCTCCGGCGCCTCCATGGGACTCATCGGCGCGGTGGGCGCGCTCGGCGGTGTCGGCATCAACCTCGCCTTCCGCCAGTCCTTCCTCTCCTACGGTTCCGGTACCGGCGCGTTCGTCGCCTTCCTCGCCTTCTACGCGGTCTGCTTCGCGGTCACTTGGGCCGTATACCTTCGGCGTACGACTCCCCGGGTACCCGTCACGACGGCGACCTCGGAGGCGAAGCCGCAGCTCAGCTACGCCAAGGTGTGACGTAACACCGCCGACATCATGCCGATCCGAGCCTGTCACGAGCCGTTGACAGGCTCGATCGGCATACACGTACGCCGAACCAATGGAGTACGACGACTCGAATGCGGGACGAGAGCATGCACGAGGAACAACAGCGACCGGAACACGGCCCACTGGCGGGATTCACCGTGGGCGTCACGGCCGCGCGCCGGGCCGAAGAGCTGGGCACGCTGCTCCAGCGGCGCGGCGCCACCGTCCTGCATGCCCCCGCCCTGCGGATCGTGCCGCTCGCCGACGACAGCGAGCTGCTGGCCGCGACCAAGGAGATCATCCACCAGGTGCCGGACATCGTCGTGGCGACGACCGCGATCGGGTTCCGGGGCTGGGTCGAGGCCGCGGACGGCTGGGGACTGGGCGAGGATCTGCTGGCGCGGCTGAGCGGCGTACGGATCATGGCGCGCGGGCCCAAGGTCAAGGGCGCGGTCCGGGCCGCCGGGCTGACGGAGGAGTGGTCGCCGTCGTCGGAGTCCATGGCGGAGGTGCTCGACCGGCTGCTGGAGGAGGGCGTCGACGGTCTGCGGATCGCGATCCAGCTGCACGGTGAGCCGCTGCCCGGGTTCGTGGAGTCGCTGCGCGCGGCCGGTGCCGAAGTCGTCGGGGTGCCCGTCTACCGGTGGATGCCGCCGGAGGACATCGGGCCGGTCGACCGTCTCCTGGACGCGACGGTGGCCCGCGGTGTCGACGCGCTGACCTTCACCAGCGCGCCCGCCGCGGCGTCCCTGCTCTCCCGGGCGGAGGAACGCGGACTGCTCCCCGAGGTGCTGGCGGCACTCGGCCACGACGTCCTGCCGGCCTGTGTCGGCCCGGTCACCGCGCTGCCGCTGCAGGGCCACGGCATCGACACGGTCCAGCCCGAGCGCTTCCGGCTCGGCCCGCTCGTCCAGCTCCTCTGCCAGGAGCTGCCCGCGCGGGCGCGCTCGCTGCCGATCGCCGGGCACCGGGTGGAGATCCGCGGCCATGCCGTCCTGGTCGACGGCGACCTCAAGCCCGTACCGCCCGCCGGCATGGCCCTCCTGCGCACCCTCTCCCGCCGCCCCGGCTGGGTCGTCGCCCGCGCCGAGCTGCTGCGCGCCCTGCCCGGCGCCGGCCGCGACGAACACGCCGTCGAAACGGCCATGGCCCGCCTCCGCACGGCCCTCGGCGCCCCGAAACTGATCCAGACGGTGGTCAAGCGGGGCTACCGCCTGGCCCTGGACCCGGCAGCGGAGACGAAGTACGCGGACGCGTGAGGCCGCACGGGGGTTGAGCGACATACCGCCATCGGCGCACGCCGGGCGCTCCGGCCGACGTGTGCCGCTGCGCATGCCCACGCGGCGAGCCCGACGTGAAGGCCTCGGCGACGCCGACAGTGGTCACCCCCCCCCGGGGGGGGCGACGCCGACGGTGGCCCCCGGGCGATGTCGACTGCGGTCGGTCCCTGGCCGGAACCCCCACCCCCGCGGGTCGGCCCGCCGGGTCGGGCCCGTGCCGAGGGGTTTCCGGTGGGGGAGTGGGCAGGCACTGTAGGAGGGAACGGTTTCCCAGCCCTCTCACTGGCATCTCACCGGCCCTCTCGCGACCGGGGTGAACCCCTAGGCGGTGACAGGCACATGGCATTGGGTACGGCCACGGCCCCGTACGAGCTGCGGTTCGATGCCGGGCGGATCTGCCTGGATCTGCTCTCCACCACGCATCCGGAGGAGCGGCTCGACTCCGTGGCTGTGCTGTGCGCCTGGATCACCGGCTCCGGTCTCGTCCCGGCGGACACCGTCCTGGCCCACGCCGACGCCGCCTGGCCGGCCGCCTTCCGCGAACTGCGCGACCAGATCGGGAGATTGGTGCGCGGCTGGACGGCGCCCCGGGCCCGGGCGTACGACTTCGCGCTCGCCCGCGTCAACGACCTGGCCACTCCCGCACCCCCCGCCTCACGCGCCGTCCGCGACGGAGACGGCGAGCTCATACGGCAGTTGGACGGTCCGCCCGACTGCGCCGCCCTGCTCGCCGCCGTCGCCCGGGACGCCGTCGACCTGCTCACCGACCCCGTCGCCCGCGCGGCCCTGCGTCAGTGCGAGGGCGACAACTGCCCGATCGTGTACCTCGACACCTCCCGGGGACGCAGGAGGCGCTGGTGCTCCAGTGAGGTCTGCGGGAACCGCGAACGAGTCGCCCGGCATCGCCGCCGCGCGGCACTCGCACGGGCTTAAGTCCCATTTGCCCACCACGGCCCGGCCGTTGCGTGGCCACTGCACTCAATTTCCGTGTCCTAAAAGACACTTATGAGAACGCACTGTCGAAGTGATTTCGATTACATACCGTTTACCTACGCCACCGTAGGGAAGTCCTCGGTTGATCTTGCCCGTGTGGCGGAAATGTGAAGATCGCGGGGTGGGAATGTGACCCCATGTCCAGCTCGTCACGTCATCTCGAAGAAAACTGTCACGTCTCCTTGAACGCCCAACCGCTCGCTTGCGTACGGCATGTGGAGCGACCGACTGGGGGAACCCCCGGACACCGGAGGTGGGCGTGCGCAAGGATTCCGTCGTGGCCAATGAACGTGCACCGAGGGCCCGACATCGCATGTCCCAGCCCTCGGAACCCGACGAGGAGCTGATGCGTGCTCTGTACAGAGAACACGCCGGTCCCCTGCTGGCTTACGTCCTGCGCCTGGTCGCCGGAGACCGGCAGCGCGCCGAGGACGTCGTGCAGGAGACGCTCATCCGTGCCTGGAAGAACGCCGGTCAGCTCAATCGGGCGACCGGATCGGTACGCCCCTGGCTGGTGACGGTCGCCCGGCGCATCGTCATCGACGGCCACCGCAGCCGGCAGGCCCGGCCGCAGGAGGTCGACCCGTCGCCGCTGGAGGTCATCCCCGCGGAGGACGAGATCGACAAGGCGCTGTGGCTGATGACTCTGTCGGACGCACTCGACGACCTGACCCCCGCCCACCGGGAGGTGCTCGTCGAGACGTACTTCAAGGGGCGTACCGTCAATGAGGCGGCCGAGACTCTGGGCATACCCAGCGGAACCGTCCGCTCGAGGGTCTTCTACGCCCTGCGTTCGATGAAGCTCGCACTGGAGGAGCGGGGGGTGACGGCGTGATGAGTGTTTACGGGGGTAACCAAGGGTTCGGTACGGGAGGCATGGGTATGTCAGGACCCATGCAGGAATCTCCGGTGCCGAACGAGCACGAGACCGTCGGCGCCTACGCCCTCGGCATCCTCGACGACGCCGAAGCAACCGCTTTCGAAGCCCACCTCGCGGGCTGCGAATGGTGCGCCCAGCAGCTCGACGAACTGGCCGGCATGGAGCCCATGCTCGCCGCCCTCGCCGACCTGCCCGGCTCCGGCACACCCGCGATCGGCGAGTCGCTGTCCGCGAAGCCCCGGCCGCGCCTGGTGGAGAAGCTCGTCGACGAGGTCGCCGAGCGCCGCGCCCAGAAGCGCCGCCGCAGCTTCTACATGGTGGCCGCGTCCGCCGCGCTGATCGTCGGCGGTCCCTTCGTCGCGGTCGCGACCAACGGCGGCGGCGAAGGCGGGGGAGCGGAGAACCGCCCGCTCGCCGCGAGCCCGGCCAAGGAGGCCTTCAACGGCATCTCCGACAAGATCACGGCCACCGACCCGACCACCAAGGTCACCGCGACGGTCGCCCTCCAGAAGAAGGACTGGGGCACCGGCATGGTCCTGGAGGCGAAGAACCTCAAGGGCCCGCTGAAGTGCGCCCTCGTCGCGGTCGGGAAGAACGGCGAGCGCGAGACCCTCTCCTCCTGGTCCGTCCCGAACTGGGGCTACGGCATCCCGGACGCCACGACCGAGAAGGCCAAGGAGCCGCTGTACGTCCAGGGCGGCGCCGCCTTCCAGCCCAACGAGATCGACCACTTCGAGATCGTGACCTTCGACGGCAAGCGCCTGGTCGAGGTCGACGCGTAGCCTTTCGGGGTCCCCTTCGCGTACGGTAGACGGCTGCCATGCACGTCAGAAGGGGGCCCGGTGGCCGCTCAGGCTCAGCAGGAAGCCGCGCTCGATGACTCCTTGAGAGACCGCGAGATCGGCGTCGAGCAGGAACACCTCGACCGGGTGTACCGACGTCTCGAGGAGAAGATCCACGAGGCCGAGTTCCTCATGAACGACGCGGCCCAGCGCGGCCAGGTCGGCACGCCCGGCGCCCTGGCCGAGCGGGACGCACAGGTCTTCCGGGCCGGCGTCCACCTCAACCGGCTCAACAACGAGTTCGAGGACTTCCTCTTCGGCCGTATCGACCTGCTGACCGGCAAGGACGGCAAGAAGGGGCCCGACGGCGCGTACACGGCGGTGGAGCCCGCCGAGGGCGCGGTCCGTGAGGACGACACCGCCGACATCGCCGAGACCCTGCACATCGGCCGCATCGGCGTCCTCGACCAGGACTACGCCCCGCTGGTCATCGACTGGCGGGCCCCGGCCGCCGCCCCCTTCTACCGCTCCACCCCCGTCGACCCCGGCCGCGTCGTCCGCCGCCGCGTCATCCGCTCCAAGGGCCGCAAGGTGCTCGGCGTCGAGGACGACCTGATGCGCCCCGAGCTGACGGCCTTCCTCGACGGCGACGAACTGCCCGTCATCGGCGACGGCGCCCTGATGGCCGCGCTCGGCCAGGCCCGCAGCCACACCATGCGCGACATCGTCGCCTCCATCCAGGCCGAACAGGACCTGGTCATCCGCGCCCCCGCCGCCTCCGTGACCTACGTCGAGGGCGGCCCCGGCACCGGCAAGACCGCCGTGGCCCTGCACCGCGCGGCCTACCTCCTCTACCAGGACCGGCGCCGGTACGCGGGCGGCATCCTGATCGTCTCGCCGACCCCGCTGCTCGTCGCCTACACCGAAGGCGTGCTGCCCTCCCTCGGCGAGGAGGGCCAGGTCGCCATCCGCGCCATCGGCTCCCTGGTCGAGGGCAACGAGGCCGCGCTCTACGACGCCCCGTCCGTGGCCCGCGCCAAGGGCTCGTACCGCATGCTCAAGGTGCTGCGGAAGGCCGCGCGCGGAGCCCTGGAGATGAACGACACGCCGACCCGGCTGCGCGTGGTCGCCTTCGGCCGCCGCCTGGAGCTGGAGGCCGAGGAGCTGGAGGGCATCCGCCGCGCCGCCCTCGGCGGCACCGCCCCCGTCAACCTGCTGCGCCCGCGCGCCCGCAAGCTGCTCCTGGACGCCCTGTGGGAGCAGTCCGGCTCGGCCAACCGGCACAGCGATCCGGAGCTGGCCGCCGAGCTGCGCTCCTCCTTCGACGAGGACATCACCTCCGAGGACGCCTTCATCGCCTTCCTCGACGCCTGGTGGCCGGAGCTGACCCCGGCGGCCGTCCTGGACGCCATGACCGACGAGCGGCGCCTCGGCCGCTGGGCCCGGCGGATCCTCAACCCGGGCGAGGTCCGCAAGGTCTCCCGCTCCCTCAAGCGCGACGGCCGCTCCGTGCACGACATCGCCCTGCTCGACGAGCTCCAGGCCATCCTCGGCGCCCCCGCCCGCCCCCGGAGGAAGCGCGAGCTCGACCCGCTGGACCAGCTCACCGGCCTGGAGGAGCTGATGCCGGTGCGCGAGGAGTCCCAGCGCGAGCGGGCCGAGCGACTCGCCCAGGAGCGCACCGAGTACGCGCACGTCATCGTCGACGAGGCGCAGGACCTCACCCCGATGCAGTGGCGCATGGTCGGCCGCCGCGGCCGGCACGCCACCTGGACGGTCGTCGGCGACCCGGCCCAGTCCTCCTGGTCCGACCCGGACGAGGCGGCCCAGGCCCGCGACGAGGCCCTCGGCACCCGCCCGCGCCGCCGCTTCCAGCTCACCGTGAACTACCGCAACCCGGCCGAGATCGCCGACCTGGCCGCGAAGGTGCTGGCCCTGGCCATGCCCGGCTCCGAGTCCCCGAAAGCGGTCCGCTCCACCGGCGTCGAACCCCGCTTCACGGTCGTCGAGGACAGCCTCGCCGAAACGGTCCGCGAGGAGGCGGCCCGGCTGCTGGAGCGCGTCGACGGCACGGTCGGCGTGGTCGTCGCCATGCAGCGCCGCGCGGAAGCCCGGCGCTGGCTCGCCGGGCTGGGCGACCGGGTGGTGGCGCTCGGCAGCCTGGAGGCGAAGGGTCTGGAGTACGACGCGACGGTCGTGGTCTCCCCGGCGGAGATCGCCGACGAGTCCCCGGCCGGACTGCGTGTGCTCTATGTCGCACTGACCCGCGCCACCCAGCAGCTCACGGTCGTCTCGGCCGAGCGGGACGAGCCCGACGCGGCGGGAGTTCCGGACCTGCTGAGGGACTGATCCGGGCCCTCCGGCGGACCGCGCCCGGATACCCACTTGTCGGCGAAATGAACTCCCGGTACGGGAATGGCCTTACGGGATCTGTTTGTTAGCCTGGATGTGGCACCGGCTCGATCCAAGCCCCCGGGCCCAACCTTCGTCGCTACGAGCGACCACTTGCCGCGAGGCGAGCATGGCGGGTCGGTGCCACCTAACTTTCACAGGGGACTTGCGCAGAGACCCACGTCCGAGTGACGTGGGTCTCTTTTTGCTGGCCTGTTCCGCGAACAAAAAGTTCGCAATCGGAGGCGGCTACCAGCTACCCAGCGGTAGGTGCGACGATCGGACCGCACAACTCAGCGTCAGGTGAAAGCAGAGGAAGTCGGCCATGGCAACGGCGCCCAGCGTCTCCTACTCGATGACGGTCCGGCTGGAGGTGCCCGCGAGCGGAACCGCCGTCTCGCAGCTCACCACCGCCGTGGAGTCCTCCGGAGGCTCGGTGACCGGCCTCGACGTCACCGCATCCGGTCACGAGAAGCTCCGTATCGACGTCACCATCGCGGCCTCGTCGACCGCGCACGCGGACGAGATCGTCGAGGAACTCCGCGGCATCGAGGGCGTCACGCTGGGCAAGGTCTCGGACCGGACCTTCCTCATGCACCTCGGTGGCAAGATCGAGATGGCGTCGAAGCACCCCATCCGCAACCGTGACGACCTGTCCATGGTCTACACGCCGGGCGTGGCCCGCGTCTGCATGGCGATCGCCGAGAACCCCGAGGACGCCCGCCGCCTCACCATCAAGCGCAACTCCGTTGCGGTCGTGACGGACGGTTCCGCCGTGCTGGGCCTGGGCAACATCGGCCCGAAGGCCGCGCTGCCCGTCATGGAGGGCAAGGCGGCCCTCTTCAAGCGGTTCGCCGGTATCGACGCCTGGCCGATCTGCCTCGACACCCAGGACACCGACGCGATCGTCGAGATCGTCAAGGCCATCGCCCCGGGCTTCGCCGGCATCAACCTCGAGGACATCTCCGCCCCCCGCTGCTTCGAGATCGAGGCCCGGCTGCGCGAGGCCCTCGACATCCCCGTCTTCCACGACGACCAGCACGGCACCGCGATCGTCGTCCTCGCCGCGCTGACCAACGCGCTGCGTGTCACGGGCAAGGCCATCGAGAACATCCGCGTCGTCATGTCCGGCGCGGGCGCGGCCGGTACGGCCATCCTGAAGCTGCTGCTCGCCGCGGGCGTCAAGAACGCCGTCGTCGCCGACATCCACGGTGTGGTGCACGCGGGCCGCGAGGACCTGGTGGACGCCGCCCCGGACTCCGCGCTGCGCTGGATCGCCGACAACACCAACCCCGAGGGCCTCACGGGCTCGCTCAAGGAGGCCGTGCGCGGTGCCGACGTCTTCATCGGCGTCTCGGCCCCGAACGTTCTCGACGGCGACGACGTGGCCGCCATGGCCGACGGTGCCATCGTGTTCGCGCTTGCGAACCCGGACCCCGAGGTCGACCCGGCGATCGCCCGCCAGACCGCGGCCGTTGTCGCGACCGGCCGTTCCGACTTCCCGAACCAGATCAACAACGTGCTGGTCTTCCCGGGTGTCTTCCGCGGTCTGCTGGACGCCCAGTCCCGCACGGTCAACACCGAGATGATGCTGGCCGCCGCGACCGCCCTCGCGGACGTGGTGACCGAGGACGAGATCAACCCGAACTACATCATCCCGAGCGTTTTCAACGACAAGGTCGCGGGCGCGGTCGCCGGGGCCGTGCGGGAGGCCGCCAAGGCGGCGGGGGCGTCCGCCCTCTGACTGTGAGTATCCCCACGGCAGCCCGGGGAACGGCGCGTCGCAGGACCTCTGTGAGCAGCGGAGCCCTATCGTGGCGGCCAGGCTCAGGCCCTCTTTTCGTGTGACTCCTGAAGGGTGTACTCACGACACGTGCGGGTGCCGGATTGGCTTTCCCGCCGCAGGTAGGGGCAGGATGCGTCTCTGGGCGCGAGGGTCTGACGACGGACCCGGTCCGGGGACTCACGGAGGACCCTGGCAGCATCGGCTTCGATCTGACGCCTCAACGGCAAGATGAACACGGGAGTAACAACATGAACCGCAGTGAGCTGGTGGCCGCGCTGGCCGACCGCGCCGAGGTGACCCGCAAGGACGCCGACGCCGTGCTGGCCGCGTTCGCCGAGGTCGTCGGCGACATCGTCTCCAAGGGCGACGAGAAGGTCACGATCCCCGGCTTCCTGACCTTCGAGCGCACCCACCGTGCCGCTCGCACCGCCCGCAACCCGCAGACCGGCGAGCCCATCCAGATCCCCGCCGGCTACAGCGTGAAGGTCTCCGCGGGCTCGAAGCTCAAGGAAGCGGCCAAGGGTAAGTAATCCCTGTTCTTCGTACGCCCCGGACGGCGTACGAGGCACAGTGACACCCAAGGGG